>JAPKZJ010000009.1 GCA_026393855.1 Candidatus Aminicenantes bacterium | reverse complement strand
CCCGTCGGCGATCTCGAAGCGCAGCTTGCCGCCCTCGGTCCGGAACGGGAAAGCGAAGTAGGCCGCCTCGGGGTCCAGCGTCTCCTCTTTCTTAAGCGTGTTGACGAAATCGACCCGCTTGATCCCGTCATAGAGGATGATCTCCTGCTTGATCTCGGGGTGGCGGACGGTCTTGGAGGTCACGACCAGGCTGGAGGCGCCGGGTCCCTGCAAGCCGGGCGCGGCCGAAGCCGCGACGGGCGAATATCTCTTGAACACGGCCCGCTTGGCCATGTCATCCACGGCGGCGCGGCCGCCGACCGGATTCTCGTAGATGAACTGGTTCAGGCCGTAGGACGAGCGCGTGTCGACCAGCTCGGCCCCGGTCTGTTTGTCGACGAGGCTGGAAAGTCCGCCGCTGACCGTGTCGACGACGGCTTTATAGAACTTGTTCTCGATCGTCGTCTTGCCCACGATCGCAGCCGGCGCGGGAGGCGCGGGGGCGACGTCGGGTGTGATGGTATAGACCGCATAGCCCATCGACGGCACCGTGGCCTGGAAGAGCAGGGTCGATTTGTCGACGATCTGGTAGGAGATCTCGGCCCCGCCGGCTTTTTCGAACAATTTGAACTTGCCCTTCTTCTCGACCAGGACGGCCGGAAGGGCTGTCCGAACCATGTCCGTCCGCTCCCAGGACAGCGGGTTGAAGACGGCCAGGGCATAGAGGCCCGGGTTCGGGATGCGGCGGACGATGGCGTCCAAGCCGCGCTTGCCGATGGTGCGGGCGATCTCGCGGGCCGCGTAGGCGTATTCGCCCTTGATCATCCACTGGCCGCGGACGGTCTCCGCCTCGGGCGCGTCGATGGAGCTGGCGGCGCCCCAGGTGTGCTCGTCGTAGAGCATGGTCTGCTCGTAGGCGTCCCGGATCTCGCCGGCCGGGAAGGGGAAGCCCTTGTCCAGCAGGCTCGCCGCCAGCGACCATGTCTCGGCCGCCCCGATCTCGCCGTGGGCCATCCGGTTGAGGCCGGTCTCATAAGAGGTCGAGCCGACGCCGTCCGTCCAGTAGTCGGGCCAGCCCAGCTTGTAGGTGGGGATGACCTTGGCGTAGGCTTTTTCAAAGTCGGTAAAGTACTCGCTCATCGTGGCCAGCCGGAGCTTCGGATAGGCCCAGCGGGCGTTCCATTCCCTGACCCGGTCGGACAGCTCCTTTTTGGGCGGGCAGTTGTCGGTGACATAGCCGCTGACGTGGAAGGCGATCTGGTTGTAGGGGAAATCGCCGCGCCCCTGGAGCTTGGTCAGATAGTCGACGATCTTGGGAAAGCTCTTCTCGATCCCCTCATGGACCAGGAGGTCGTAGTTGACGAAAAGGTAGTGCTCGCCGTTCCAGTGCAGAATCTTGCTGCCATCGGGCGACTCCCAGTAGAACGGGTTGGGCCGGCGCAGCGGCGCCCGCGATCGCGTCTCGTTGATGCCGGTGGTGAACCAGCGCACCCCGACCTGGCTCAGGATCTGCGGCGCCGCCCAGCTGAAGCCGGTAACGTCGTTGTTCATGGCCGAGCGCAGGGGGAAGCCGTAGGTCCGGCTCAATTCGCGGGCCAGGCCGACGGACCGGACGAGCTCCTCGTGGCTGAACCCGTCGGATTGGTTGAGGTACCAGGCCGAAAGCTCGACCCGCCCCGACTTGAGCAGCTTGACCAGCTCTTCGACCTTGGCCGGGGGCCGGGTCTTGAGGAAGTTCTCCAGGGCCCAGGCCACTTCAATATTCCAGCGGAACTTGGCCTCCTCGGGATAGCCCTCGGTGGCCTTACAGAACTCGATGACCGAGTCGAGGTATTCAACGTGGTTCTTGGCCACCCGGGTCTGTAGATCGGTGTAGCCGATGTCGGTGTGGCTGTGGGGCAGGAGGGAGAGCGTCCACTTGCGCTGCGGCACGAGGGCTACGGCCTTGGAGACCTTGACCTTCCCGGCCGTCACGGCGAAGGTCGCCTGGACCGGCTTGAGGATCTCGGGAATATTCACCGAGACCAGATTCCGGCCCGCGGTCAGATTGCCGATCCCGAACGACAGCTCCTTGGCCAGCCCCTTGACAGTGATTGTGGCCGACGCTTGGGACGCGGCGGACTCGATGACCAGCTCGATGCGCTGCTTGAGGACGCCGCCTTCCTGGACGAAGAGGATGGTCGGCTTGACCTCGAGCCGCAGCGGGTCAGCCGGCGCACAAGCCAAGGGCACGGCGGGGATCATCAGAGCAGCTAAAAAGAGCAGGACGACCAAGGACCGGAAGCCGGAGGCGCGGAATGAAGGCATGACTCTCTCCTTTTCGGGCGCGAAGCGCTTTCAATCTAGCACAAAAGCCCGCTCCCGATAAAATCCCCTGTTGCCGGCCCCGCGACTTCGGATACAATGAACCCGCAAGGAGTCTCTCATGATGCCGACCACCCCGCTCCGCCCCCGCCCGAATTTCCCGCTCCGATGCGCGCTCGCCGTCCTGGTCTTGTCGCTGGCGGCGATGGCTTCGATGAAGGCTCCCGAAGCTGTTCCCGTGAATCGGCAAGCCCGCGCCCCGATCCTGGCCTGGGAGCTGCAGGACAGCGGCGTCTCGGCGGGGCTGCGCGGTGTCGCGGCCGTCGACGCGGTCACAGCTTGGGCCTCCGGGTCCGAAGGCACCGTCCTGCGGACCGTGGACGGCGGCCGGACCTGGGCCCGCAAGAAGGTGCCCGGCGCGGAAGGGGTCGATTTCCGGGACATCGAGGCTTTCGACGCCCAGACGGCCGTAGTCATGGGCATCGCCAAGCCGGCCCGCATCTTCCGAACCGCCGACGGCGGCGAGACCTGGACCGAGGTCTATCACGACAACGCCAGCGGCATCTTCCTGGACGGCATCGACTTCTCCGGGCCGCTTGACGGCTGGGCGGTCGGCGACCCGATCGGCGGCCGCATCTTCGTGCTGACCACGTCCGACGGAGGCAAGACCTGGGTCAAGCCCTCGTCCGTGCGGCGGCCCTATGCCAAGAAATCCGAAGGGCTGTTCGCTGCCGGCGGGACGTGCATCGAGGCCAAAAGCCCGACCGAAGTCCGTTTCTGCAGCGGCGGCCTGATCTCCCGCATCTTCCACACGGCCGACGGCGGGCGGAATTGGGCGATTACGGATTCGCCCCTCCTCAAAGGCGAGCCCTCGTTCGGCACCTATGCCATCGCCTTCCGCAACGAGCGCGACGGCATCGCGGTCGGCGGCGATTACCGCGACGAGCCCGCGGCCGAGAAAAACGCCGCCTTTTCGATGGACGGCGGCGCGTCGTGGACGGTCGTCAACGACCGCAAGCCGGATGGCTTCCGCGAGTGCGTCGCTTTCGTCCCCGGCGCGACGACCTCCATGGCCATCACGGTCGGCCCCTCGGGTTCGGATTTCACGCTTGACGGCGGCCGCTCCTGGACGCCGATCCCCGGCCCGATGGGTTTTCACGCCCTGTCCTTCGCCCCGGACGGTACGGCGGGTTGGGCCGTCGGCAAGGGCGGGATTGTCGCCCGCATCCGTTTGGGCCGCTGACCCGGACCCCAATGGGGAAGCGTTTTCCTCAGCCGCCAATCCTTGTATAATCCCCCTGCAGACGAAGAAGGGAGCGCAAACATGTCAGAATATGTGACGACACTCGGCCGGCTCTTTCTCAACACCTGCCGGACCTACGCCAAGCCCGAGCTCCTCAAGGGCAAAGCGGACGGTTCCTGGTATGCGCTCTCGACCGATGAATTCGGCCGCCGGATCCGCCGCCTGTCGCTCGGGCTGCGCGCCCTGGGCTTGAAGCCCGGGGACAAGGTCGCCCTGCTGGCCGAGAGCGGACCCGACTGGGTCATCTCCGACTTCGCCATTCTCTGCTCCGGCGGAGTGACGGTCCCCATCTTCCCGACCCTCCCGGCCGAGCAGATCCGCTACATCGTCCACGATTCCGAGGCCAGGATGATTTTGGCCGCAGGAGGCGTCTTGTGGGAGAAGGTCACCGCCATCCGCGAGCAGCTCCCGCTCGTGGAAAAGACGATCTTCCTGGGCCGGGAAGCTGCGCCCGGCGGAATGCCGGTGGCCGATGTCGCGGCCCTCGGTGAAAAGTCCGAGGCGGCGGATCCCGGCGCGTTCGAACGGATGGCGGAAGCCATCCGGCCGGACGACCTGGCCTCGCTCATTTACACATCGGGCACGACCGGGGTGCCGAAAGGCGTCATGCTGACGCATGAGAATTTTGTCAGCAACGTCCATGGCTTGGACGAGCATGAAAGCTTCAGCCAGGACGACGTGATCCTTTCCTTCCTGCCCTTATCCCACGTCCTGGAGAGAACCGGCTCCTTCCTCTTCCTGTTCAAGGGCTGCACCATTGCCTTCGCCGAGAACGTCGCCGCCGTGGCCGAGAACATGATCGAAATCCGGCCGACCATGATGGTCAGCGTGCCGCGCCTCTTCGAGAAGATCTACGCCCGGGTCATGGATCAGGTCCGGGCCGGCTCGGCCCTTAAAAAGAGGATCTTCTTCTGGGGCATCCGGACCGGCAAGGCCGCCGCCGCCCTGACCATCGCCGGCCGCCCGTTGCCGCGCGGCCTGGCTTTCCGGCTGGGGCTGGCCCGCAAGCTCGTCTTCCACAAGATCCTGGCCAAGACCGGCGGCCGCTTCCGCTTCTTGGTCTGCGGCGGAGCGCCGCTGGCGGCCGACATCGTCGAATTCTTCTACGCCGTCGGCCTGATCATCCTGGCCGGCTACGGGCTGACGGAAACCGCCCCCGTCCTGGCCGCCAACAACCCCTGGAAGTACCGAATCGGGACGGTCGGCACGGTCCTGCCCGGCGTGACCCTGCGCATCGCCGAGGACGGCGAGATCCTGGCCCAGGGGCCGAACATCATGCGGGGCTACTACAAGAACGAGGCCGCCACCCGCGAAGTCATGGCCGGGGGATGGCTTCATACCGGCGATCTCGGCCGCATGGACGAGGAAGGCTACCTGACCATCACCGACCGCAAGAAGGACCTGATCATCACCTCGGGCGGCAAGAACGTCGCCCCCCAGCCCATCGAGAGCCGCATCCTGGCCAACCGGTTTTTCTCCAGCGTCGTCGTGGTCGGCGCCGAGCGCAAGTTCATCGCCGCGCTGGTCGTGCCCGAGTTCGCCCGTCTGGAGGAATACGCCCGGGAGAAGGGCATCGAGTTCCGCGACCGGGCCGACCTATGCCGCAAGGAGGAGATCGCCGCCTTCCTGAAGGGGCAGATCGACGAGGCCACGCCCGACCTGGCCGCCTACGAGCGGATTAAAAAGATCGCCGTCCTGGATAAGGACTTCGAGATCGGCGAGGACGAGGTCACGCCGACGCTCAAGATCAAGCGCAACATCGTGGAGAAGAAATACAAGGACCAGATCGACGCCCTCTACGCCGAGTGAAGGCGGAGGCCGAGCCCTTAGGGCCGCCAAAGGGCCGGCGGTGCCCCGCTCACAAGCCGACCGTGAGCGAAAGATCCAGACTGCGGCCCTTGCGCCGCAAGAGCGGCAGATCGAAAAACTCCCGGTAGGACGCGTCAAAGACATTGTCCAGCGACAGCCGCAGGGCCCACGTCCGGCCGATCCGCCATCCGGCCGCCAGATCGGCCGTGAGCCAGGCCGACGCCGGGAGATCCCCGGCCGAAGTCCGGCCCTCGGCTACGGCGCCCCGCAGATCGAGTCCCAGCCAGCCCGTGCCGGCCAGCGTCCGGCGCAGGCTCAATCGACCTTGCAGCGGCGGCAAATCGTCCAGGACTTCGTCGTTGCCGTGGACGGCCGCACCGAGAGCGGTGACCGCGGCGGAGACGGTCCAGCCCTTTTTCCAGGCCAGGGCGGCCTCGGCTTCCAACCCATAAATCTCGGCCCGGCCGGCATTGGCGAAGACGCCGGTGCGATTGCCGGTAGGCTGGTCCCATTTGATGACGATCAGGTCGCGAAACCGGTTGACGAAACCGGCCAGCGAACCCTCGACCCACAGGGGACCGGGCGTCTCCGTACGGAATTTGAGGACCAGGTCGGCATTCAGGCTGTGCTCGGGCTTGAGGTCGGGATTCCCGATGTTGATCCCCTGCGGGGTCTGGCCCACGAAATAGCGGTCCTTGGGCGTCGGTAGCCGGAAGGCGGTGCCGATGTTCGCGCCCAGCCTCAGCCCGGAGCCGATCTTGTAGAGAAGGCCCAGATTTCCGTTCAATTCGGGATCGAAGCGGCGGAGCTGAACGCCGTCCGGGAATTCGGCCCGCTCGGAAGCCCCGTCCATCCTGGCTCCGAAGATGAAGTCCCAGCGCGGAGCGGCGGCCCAGGTGCCTTGGGCGAACAAGCCGACATCCCGCGTCGCCGCCAAAGGCACTTCATTAAGCGAAGCCGACGAGAAGGGCGCTGACTGGCCCGTCAGGTAGATGTTCTTCACCCCGGTGATGCGCTGGTTTTCCTGGAAATATCCGTCCAGCCCGATGAACACGATGGCGCGCTGGACCGGAGAAAGTCCGGCCCGCAGGAAGACGCCGTAGTCGTCTTCGCCCAAGTCGCGCAGGCTCTGCACCGTCCGCGGCCCGGTCAGCGTCCGGAAATCTGCGGCCAGGCTGAACAGTCCGCGCGAGAGCTTGGCTTCCAAGGAGTTGAGAAACGGGCCGTTGGGCCGCCATTCGTAGGACAGCGCCGCAACCTCATTGCTTTCGGACGGGTGGCGGTTGACGATTGCGGGATCACCGCTGGCTTTGCCGATGTCGGTTCCGTCGGTGCGCAGGTAGAGGATCTCGAGGTGATGGCCGGCCGCCGGCCGGAACTCGCCCTTGGCCAGGAAGGAGGCCAGTCGGAACCCGGATTGGGGCAGGACCGCCCCCCCTCCCATCCGATAGTCTTCCTCGACCGTGCGGCCGCAGGAAACGAGGAAGGCGGCCTTCCGCGTCCCGGCTTCCAGATGGAACGCACCGTCGGAGCCGTTGGCGGCCGACTGATAGCCGGCCGTGGCCCCGCCGCGGATCGAGAGCCCGGACTCGGAGAAAGCCGGGCGGAGGGTGTCGACCTGAAGAACGCCGGCCATGGCGTCGTGACCGTAGACGGTCGAGAAGGGCCCCTTGACGACCTCCACGTCCTCGACTGCGAAGGGATGGACGAAGCCGAGATGCCCACCGACCGTTCGTATGGAAGCGGTCCGAACGCCATCGACGAGAAGAACGAGCCGGTTGCGGGCCAGGCCGCGCAGGGACGGGGCGGAATGGAACCCCCCGCCCACAAACGAAATGCCGGGTACGTCAGCGACGGCTTCATTCAGGGCCTCGATTCCGCCGTCCAGCAGGCGGTCCCGCGATACGGTCCGGCCGGCGTAAGGCAGCTCGAAGGCCGTTCGGTCCAGACCCGCCGCTTCGACCACGACCTCCTCCGCGGGCAGAAAGGCGGACGGATCGGCGGTCAGGCGGATGATGAGGCCGGACCCGGAAGCCGTCTTGACGATCGCCTCGGCGAACCCGGTCTTGCGGAAGACAAGGACGGATTCCGAAGGAGCGGGAATCTCGAGGCGGAAACGGCCGTCCGCATCCGAGGTCACGGCCGAGCCCCCGGCCGCCTCGGTCCCGCGGACGGTGATCAACACACCCACGATCGGCCGGCCGGAAGCCGCGGAGACGACCCGGCCCGAAACGATCTCCGCCGCCGACAGAGAGGCCGGTCCGATGAGGAAGACGGCGGCAGCCAGGAGCGCGGCCGACACGAGGCCGGCTTGGACCATCCTCGATGCTCGCGGGGCTGCCGCTTCATAGGGACCTCGGGCCGCGAGGAAACGACGGCGGCGCGCTCCGCAGGGATTAAACGATCTATAGACAAAGGCCGTATGGGCCATACCGTCTCCTTCTTTTTGTGGAGAATCTGGGGGGCCGGAGATCGGACCCGCGCCCCGGGCGGAACGCCGGCGGCGTCTGCCTCCATCGGAGCTCGGGGAATCCTCGCTTCGCGCGTCCGTGGAGTCGCAAGGGAGGCCGCGGCGTATCGGGACAGGACGGTCCAGAGTAGCAGAATCCACGCCGGTCGGCAATCCGATTTCCGGACTTCGGGCTGCCAACGATAAAAATCGGCCGTGACGAAATTTCCCCCACCCGGGTCCGCCCGGCGGCCATGAACGCCATCGGGCCCCGGATCAGCGGGTCTTCTCATCCTTCAAGAACCGGCCCGGATCCGCCAGGCGCGTTTTCGACAGAACGACCGTTTCGCCGGTATTATTGTCGAAGGAGTCCGCAAAAACCCAGTTCCAGACGATGCGCGGTCCCTCGGCGCGGGCCTTGAAGACGCGGCCGGACTGTGGCCCCGCGGTTTGGACGGCCTACCTGTCAAGCCGCCCGTCCCGGCTTGACAAACCCGGATTTGGAATTATAATACAGACAGGTTTGTATGACAGACCACATTCAAGAAGGATGCGACCATGAACGACGACTTCAAGACCATCGAGCGGCGGACAATCCGCCATTTCTATGAGGACGGGCTGACCGAGCTGGTGATCGGGGCGATCCTCTTCCTGTGGGGCGGATTCTTCTATCTCCGGCCGGGCCGCAAAGGCGAGGCCGGTTATTCCCTGAGCGACACCGCGTTTTTTCTCGTCATCATCCTGGCCGTCCTTCTCGCCACATATCTCCTCCGCTTCCTCAAGCGCCGCATCACCTACCCCCGAGCCGGTTATGTCTCATACCCCAAGAAAGATCGGCCGGGCCGCCAGCGGCTCGCGGCCGTGAGCGGCGGGATCATCGCCGCCCTTCTCTCCGCGTTGACCGCCTCTTCGCCGTCGGCCAGGGCCTGGTATCCCGCCATCGACGGATTTCTCATCGGCATTGCCTTTCTGGTGCTGGCCGCCAAGCTCGGAGCGCTGCGGTTCCACATCCTGGCCGTCGTCTCGGCAGCTCTAGGCACAGGCATCGCCGCCGCCGGAATCGTCTACATCCGCGGCGTCATCCTGTACGGAGCCCTCATGGGCGCCGCCCTGACCCTGTCCGGCGCCGTCACGCTGGCCCGTTTCCTGCACCGGAACAAGCCCGCCGGGGAGGACGCCGTTGAGCGCTGATCTGCGGGACCTGGCCGATCTCGACCGGGTCATCCACGAGCCGGCCCGGCTGATCATCGCCACCATCCTCTCGGTGGCCGAGAGCGCCGACTTCCTCTATCTCCAGCGCGAGACCGGCCTGACCAAGGGGAATCTCTCGTTCCACCTGGCCAAGCTCGAGGAGGCCGGGTATGTCGCGATCGAGAAGACCTACAAGGGCAAGATCCCGTTGACGCTCGTCCGCCTGACGCCCGACGGCCTCAAAGCTTACAAAATCTACCGGGCCCGCTTCAAGCGATTGTTCGGAGGGTAGCTTCTCATCCCCGAATCGCACTGACCAGAGCGCTAACTCCGCCGGAGGACATAGAAAGCCCGCTCGCCGAAGATGAAATCCTCCAGGACATAGCCGGCTTTGAAATAGTGCCCGAAAACGGCCCGAACGGCTTTCTGCCAGGCCGCGATGAGCCCCCCGCGGCCCTTGAGGTCGCGGATGGCCCGCGGAATCTCGACCAGCAGGGCTGGCTCGGTGCGGGCGAAATCGGGCCGGCGCGGGGTGATCACGGGATAAACTCCGACCGGCCTCTGGGCCAACGCCCTCGGGAACGCCTCGGGATCAAGCCGAGCCCGGGAAGACGCCGCCAGGTCGCTGACCCGTTTCGTCGACAGGAGCCACTCGACAAGGAGCCGGTCCGTGGCCACACCCGGCTCGAGAGTCAGTGAAGGCACGGACCCATAGAAATCGTCCAGGTATGTGCGGCCTACCGCTCCCAAAGTATGAAGGTTGAGATTGGCGTTGCGGGCCTGGAGAGGGTCGTAAGTCCAAGTAATGAGGTTGGTGCCGCGGGCCAAGGCCTCGTCGCGCTGGGCCCATTTGAGGGTCTTGCCCAGGCCGAAGCCCTGGAACTCGGACAGGACGGCCAGGTGGTGGGAATGCTGGATGTTCCGGCCGCCGTAGACGGCGGGGTAGGAATAGACGTAGCCGGCCGCGACGCCGTCGACGAAGGCGCCGAGCAGAATCCCGCCCATGTGGACCGAGACGCGAAGCTGATGGGGCGGCGTGATCTCCAGGTCGGATCGGTTCCAGACGCGGCGCTGGATCGCAACACAGGCCTCTAAATCGGCCGGCGTTCGCAAGGGCCGGATCTTGACCGAGGCCGCGGGACCGGGCCGGGAAGCTCCCATGCCGCCGATCACTCCACCTGAAGGCTGAAGGCCTCGGGGCTGACGGCCTTGCCCTTGAGCGGAACCTTGCCCATCGACACGAACGGGAACTTTTCGCCCAGGCCGCGGACGAGATCGGCCCCGACGACGATCGGGACCTTCTTAACCTTGCAAACGCTTTCCAGGCGGAAGGCCAGGGTGACGGCATCGCCTACGATCGTGGCATCCCGCTGGGTGACGCCCATGGTGCCGCTCGAGACCAGGCCTTGATTGATCCCCACCCCGATGCGAAAGGCGAACTCCGGGTGGTCGGGCACCTGGATCGCGGCCGCCTGCCGGTGGAGAGCCCGGGCCGCGTCCACGGCGCTCGCCGAGGCCACGGTCGGGGCCCGCTCCTCCTGGATCCAATAGGCCATGACGGTATCGCCGACGAACTTATCCACGACGCCTTTGTGGTTGGAAATGATCTCGGACGCCTGGCAGAACCAGGAGCCGAGAAAGCGGGCCAGCCGGTCCGGGGGCAGCAGCTCCCCGATCCTGGTGAAATGGCGGATGCCGCTGACCAGGACGACCATGGTTCGCAAGTGCACGGCCACTTGCGTCTTCTCCAGATGGAGGCCGGTGATATGCCGCTGTTCGTCCGGGGAAGGGCCCGGCAGCTCGAACAGCAGGTCGGACTCGCCGACCTTGATGCGATCGCCGTTGCGGAGAAGGGCCGGCGCGACCACCAGCTTGTCGTTGAGGAAGGTGCCGTTGGCCGAGCCGAGGTCGACCAGGTAATACTCCTGCTCGCCCTGCAGGCGGATCATCGCGTGCTGGCGCGAGGCGGCGGCGTCCGCCTCAAGGCGGATCTGATTGCCGGAGGAGCGGCCGATGCCCGTCGTGTTGCCCAACTCGAAAACGGCCGCAGCGCTCCCCGAAGCCTCGAGCTTGATCTTCCCTCCCATGGGCTTGATTTTCCGTCTTTCGCTCCCGGCTGTCAAACGACGCCATATCGTCCTCGACAGGGCAGGCGACGCCGATGTCAGCGCCTCATCACCATTGATTCTTAGGTCCCCACGCCCTACCCAAGGGGCAGGTCTCGGGACGACAAACAAAAGCCTCCGTCATCGCAAGGGTCGCAGTTCTCGTTATGACTAGCGCCGATGCTTCATCGCCCTCATTTCATATCTTAGGTCCCCACGCCCCGCCCAAAGGGCAGGGCTCGGGACGACAAGCAAAAGCTTCCGTCATCGCGAGGATCGCAACCTGCTCAAATTGACAAACCCGGGCTTTGCGGATAGCATGAATCCGCTCCGATTGGAGAACGACTGATGAGGAACGCCCGGCTGTCTTTTCCCCGCTGGATAGCGGCCTCCGGCCTGCTCATCTTCGCCGCCTCCGCATTTGCCCAAGACATCTATGTCCTGGATCTTCTGAACCGACCGGAGCGGTTCCTCAACACTTCGGTGACGGTCGTCGGCCAGGTCCAGGCCCTCCAGACGGGCTCCGGCGGGGGCCCGCGGGGGACCTATACGATCGTCGATGACAGCACCCCGTCGCCCCTGACCATCCGGACCGAAAAGCTGCCTAAGATCGGCAAGGTCTATCGGATCACCGGAACGCTCCTGGCCGACCCGGCCCGGGCAAACGCCCCGACTTTGAAGGAGGAGAAGCGCTCCCCCCTGGGCTCGTCGCTCACCTCGTCCGTGCTGATCGCGGCCGGAGCGGCTCTGGCGGTGCTGTTCGTCATTCTCGTCATCCTTTGGCTCAAGCCTCGCCGCCGGGCGGAGTCGGCGCCAAGCGTCCGACCGGTTGGGCCGGACATGTCGAAGACCATCCGCGTCCCGCCGCCCCCTCCGGCCGAAAGTGCTGACGGCGGGAAAACGCAGGTCTACCGGAACCTGGGGGCCGCCCTGATCCTGGAAAGCGGTCCCGACAAGGGCCGGGAATACCCGCTCCACCTGATGAAGACGCTCATCGGGCGTCCCGGAGGCCGGCTCAACGACATCGAGATCGCGGACCGCACAGTCTCCAAGGAACAGGCCGCCCTTCACTACGATACCGCGACAAAGGAATTCACCCTGGTCAACGAGAGCGCCACGAACCCGACCCTGCTCGACGGCGCCGAGCTGAGCGGCCCGACCGTTCTCAAAGCCGGAGCGGCGATCAGCGTGGGCAAAGTCGTGCTCCGGTTCAAGGTCGGGTGAGAGGCGCGAGGGGGGAACGAGCGGTGCGCCTCGAAATTGAAGCCTTCGGCCGGACGGACATCGGGCGGAAGCGCGATCACAACGAGGATGATTTTCTCTGCCTCGATCTTCGCGGCCGCTCCGCCGGTTCGGATTATGACTGGCTGCTGGCCGTCGCCGACGGCATCGGCGGCCACGTCGGCGGCGCCCAAGCCTCAGCCGCTGCGGTCCGGGTCCTGAAAGAGGCCTTTACGCCGGACGGCGCGGCCGGCTCCCCCCGGGACGTCCTGTTCGCGGCCTGCCGAGCCGCCAACGCCGAGATCTTCCGGACGGCCGCCGGCATCCCCGGATCGGCCGGCATGGGCACGACCCTGGTCGCCGCCCTGATCCGGCCCGACCGCGCCTTCATCGCCAATGTCGGCGACAGCCGCGCCTACGTAGTCCGGGACAGGACGCTCTATCAGCTCACCAAGGATCATTCCTGGATCGCCGAGCAGAGAGCCATCGGCGACCTGAGCGAAGCGGACATCGAGCGATCTCCGTTCCGGCGGATGGTCACCCGTTCGCTGGGGTACGAGGACAAGGTTCAGGTCGACGGCTTCGAGGTCGACCTGGAGAGCGGCGACGCGCTGCTGCTTTGCAGCGACGGGCTTTACGGCCCGGTGCCGGAGCGGGTTATGGGCCGAGTTTTCCGCAAGTCCGCGGACCTGCCGTGGATCTGCGAGCGGCTCGTCCGCCTGGCCAACCGGCGGGGCGGGCCAGACAACATCACCGCCGTGGCAGCCCGCGTCCGCCCGACCGGCCGTCCGCGAAAAGCGGTCCGGGAACGAGGAGAAGGATGACCGAACAGCGGATCGGAAAATACGAGATCATCGGCGAGATCGGTCGCGGCGCCATGGGCGTCGTGTACAAGGCCCGCGACCCGCTCATCGACCGCATCGTGGCCCTTAAAACCATCCGCTTCGACATGTACGCCCAACCCGACCAGCGCGATGAGGCCCAGAAGCGGTTCCTGCGCGAAGCCAAGTCCGCCGGCCAGCTCTCCCACCCCCACATCGCGACCATCTACGAGGTGGGCGAGGACCAGGGCCAGGCCTTCATCGCCATGGAGTACATCGAAGGCCGCAGCCTGGAAGCCTGGCTGGCCGACAAGCGCCGCTGGTCGGTCGAGGAAGCCGTTCGATTTATCATCGAAGTGGCCGAGGCCCTGGACTCGACCCACAAGAAGAACATCATCCACCGCGACATCAAGCCCGGCAACATCCTGGTCGACGCCGAGGGCCATCCCCATCTGGTGGATTTCGGCATCGCCCGCATCCCGGCCTCGACTCTGACCCAGACCACCGCGGTCCTGGGCACGCCGTTCTACATGGCACCCGAACAGGTCGCGGCGCGCAAGATCGACCATCGGGTGGATATCTTCGCCCTGGGCGCCATCTTCTACGAGATGCTGACCCTGGAGAAGCCGTTCACCGGCGACAACCTGACTACAATTATCTACAAGATCATGAACGAGGAGCCGATCCCGCTGCGCCAGTTCAAGGGCAATCTGCCGGCGGCGCTCGACCCGATCGTCCGCAAGCTCTTGGCCAAGGACCCGGACGCCCGCTATCAGTCCTGCCGGGCCCTGGCCAACGACCTGATCCGTTTCGCCGACGAAGCCGGATTCGATGTCGGCCGCCGCCCCCAGCCCGAGACCTCTCTGACCGAGACCAAGAAGCTGAAGCGCCCGGCCGAGGCCGTCAAGCCGGCGGCGGATACACCCTCGCGCAAGCCGCTGATCATCGTCGGCGTAGCCATGGCCGCCGTCGTCGTCATCGCCGGCGGCATCCTGCTTCTGACCCGCAACAACGGGCGGCTGCCCGGCCAAAAGCCGGAGAGCCCCGCCGTCTCCGGGCCGGTCGAGCCGGGGAGGCAGGAAGCGGCGGCCAAGCCCGATCCGAAAAGCGGCGCGAAAGGCCAGGCCCAGATCCAGGCCGGCGGAACCACTCCCCCGCCCGCCTCCAAGGAAGAGCCCGCGCCGGCCCGAAAACAGGCACCGGCCCAAAAACAGGCACCGACCCAAAAACAGGCACCGGCCCAAATACAGGCGCCGGCCGCATCGAACGCCGCCACGAACGCGGTAAAAACGGACCCAGGCAATCCGGCCGCGAAGCCCGGCGAAGTCAAGGAACCGAGCCCAAGTCCCGCTGCGGCCGAGGCCCTAGCCAGGGACATCGCCCTGCGCACCGCCGAAGCGGACATTAAGACGCTCCTGGCGGCTTATCTGGACGGCCTGAAAAAAGGCAAGGAGGCGGCCTTCTACCAAGCCAACGCCTCGGCCGCCCTCACCGACCGCCTCAAGCGCAACCTCGAGCTGATGGATAAGGTGTACGACAAGCTCGAAGGCGCGGCGGGCGATCTCAAGCTCGACACGCGCAGCGCCCAATCTCCCCGCTTCATCGTGCGGGCGAGCTTCCCGCACACGATCACCGGCCGGACCCGCTCCAATTGGAAGCGCGAGACGATCTTCCAAGGGAGCTACACCTGGACCTTGGAGAAAGACGGGCCGCGTTGGATCATCTCCGACCTGGCCTTCGAAGCCAAATGAACCGAAAAGGAGCCGCCATGAACGCCAAATTAAAAGCCGCCCCGGCCTTCCTCCTCGCGGCCGTTCTCCTGATCGCCGCCTGCGGCCCAAAGCGCTACTATGACTGGTCTGAACGCGCCCCGGTCAAAATCAGGGTCAAGACGACGACGGCGGTCCTCCGCTTGAGCGCCTCCCTCAAAGGCGAAGTGGTCGTAGACAAGGTGGCCAAGGGAACGGTCTTCGAGGTCGTCCGCAAGACGGGCGCCTGGTACGAAGTCCGGCATCGGTCGGAGATCGGCGTCCTGCTGACCGCCTATATCAGCGAATCCGACGTTGATCCGATCGCGGCGGAAGCCGCGCCGCCGGTCAAGCGCACTTAAGGAATCAAGGGGGGGGCGCCGGCCTCAGGGGCCGAGCTTGACCATCTTGCGGTAAGCGATGCGCTTGTAAAGCGCAATCGTCTTACGGGCCATGGCCAAAGACGAGAACCGCTCGTGGACGACCTGGCGGCCCCGTTCGCCGAACCGGCGGGCCAGCTCGGGATCCTTGTAAATCGCGTAGATGGCCTCGGCCAGCGCCCGCGGGCTGCGGGGCAAAACGAGAAGCCCGGTCTCGTCGTGCAGGACCACCTCGGGGATGCCGCCGACCTGAGTGGCCACGACGGGCAGCCGGCTGGCCATGGCATCCATGATCGGGCCGCCCTGGCCCTCCCGTTCGGAGGACACGACAAAGACGTCCAGCGAAGCCAGAATGCGGGGCGCGTCTTGATGAAAGCCCAGGAAAAAGACCAAGTCGCCGGCGCCTAGGTCGCGGGCCTGCTTATCCTGAGCCAGCTCGAGCGGGCCCCGGCCGAGGATGATGAGCTTGATTTTCGGCGCGCGCGCCTTGAGCATCCTGGCCGCCTCAATCAGGTAGCCATAGCCCTTGCTGTCCTCTAAAGTGGCCTCGATCCCGGCCAGAAAGTCGTCGGGCGAAAACCCGAACTCGCGACGCAGGAGGCCCCGGTCTTCAACGCCGTCGAAGGCCCCGAAATTGAGCCCGGAGGGAATGACCTCGATCTTGTCCGGGGCGATGCCGCCATGGATCAGGACGTCGCGGACGCGCTCGGAGACGGCCACGATGAGGTCCACGTCCTGGGTGAACTTGCGCTTGGAAAAGAATCCCGTCCGCAGCCGGGTGACAGCCTGACGCGAGACGGCCCTGATCGGCACTTTGGCCCGGGCGCAGACAGCGCCGCCGGAGGAGACGGCGCGGGCCCCGTGGAAATGGGCCAGGACGCAGTGATGCTTGCGCATGGCTCGCGACAGCTTGTAGGCGGCGCCGATTTCGTCGTCCCCCTTCATTTTGATCGGCAGGACGGGCAAGCCCTCGGCCTCGGCTTTCGCGTGCAGGGGCGAGCCGGGGTGGACGACCAGGCAAACGGCAAAGCCCTGCTCGACGAGTTCGCGGGTCAGCAGGAAAGATTGGCGCTCCTCGCCGCCCCATTCCCGGCCGGCGTCAATCTGGAAAAGGCTCAATGCGCTCTCCTTTTTTCCAAATCTCCCCCAGCTTGGCGTAGCGGACGAAGATCGAATAGCCGTTGAGGACAGAGACGACGATTCCGGCGAAACCGTCAAGGAAGCCGCGCTTCAGGACATAGGCTTTCAGAAAACGACCAAAGGGGAAGAGGAGCAGGTGAGGCCAGCGGCACTTCTTGCCCTGGGCATAGAGCTTTTGGGCGCCCAGGTCGGCAAATTTGTCGATGCGGGCCAGGTGGTCTCCGATGTTGCGGTAGGTAAAGTGATGGATGGGGTTCTTGAAAGTCCGGATCTCGCCCGAGACGGCCAGCTTTTCGTGGACATACTCCCCTTCCCAGGCGGCCGCATCCTTGCGGAACAAGCGGACCTTGCGGTCGGGGTACCAGCCGCAATGGCGGATCCAGCGGCCGAGGTAAAAGACGAGACGGGGCATGGAAAACCCGGCGCAGGAGGGCTCGTCGCTCCGGAGAGCCAGAATCTCCGTCCGCAGGCCGTCCGAAATCCGCTCATCGGCATCGAGGGAGAGGATCCAGGGATGGGAAGCCAGGCCATCGGCGAAGTTTTTCTGGTCGGAATAGTTCGTCCACTTGCGGGTCACCACCTTGTCGGTGAAGGCCCGGGCCAGCTTGACGGTCCGATCGCCGCTGAAGCTGTCGACGACGACGATCTCGTCGACGATCCCGCTCAGGCTCCGGAGCGCGGCCTCGATGTTCGCCTCTTCGTTGAAGGTGATCAGGACGGCGGAGATTCTCACGGCTTGAAAGTATCACAGGCCGCGCATTTTACGCAACATCGAGCTATACTAGCGGCTCATGCCCGCCTATGAAGACCAGCTCCAGGCCGCCTTCGATCCCGAAGCATTCCGGGTTGAAGGCAAGCGCGTCGTCGATATCCTGGCCGACCACCTGGCCGCCTCCAACCCGGACGGGCGCCCCAAGGTCCTGGCGTACGAAGACCCCGAAGCAATGTTGGCCTCCTGGGCGGACCGCTTCGGTCGGACGCCTTCGAAGCCGTTCCCGGAGCTTCTGCCCGAGATTCTGGCCCGTTCCAACGATCTTCTCCATCCCCGCTTCGTCGGCCATCAATGCACCACAGCCCTGCCCCTGGCGGCTTTGGCCGGATTCGCCGGCCAGTTCTTGAACAACGGAACCGCCGTGTATGAGATGGGCCCGGTCAACACGGCCATGGAGAGGCATCTCGTCCGCTGGATGGCCGGGCTGGCGGGATGGGGGCCGGACGCGGACGGCGTCCTGACGAGCGGCGGCTCGATCGGCAACCTGACGGCCCTTCTGGCGGCCCGTCAATGGGCGGCCGAGAGCGATGTCTGGCGGGACGGCGTTGGGGACGATCGAGGCGCAGTCCTCGTCTCGGAGCAATGCCATTACAGCGTCCGGCGGGCGGTCGCCGTGATGGGCTTGGGCGAAAATGCGGCCGTTCCCGTGGCCGTCGACGAGCGCTTTCACATGACCGCGGCCGGGCTGGAAAAGGCGTGGAGCGAAGCCGACCGGCGGGGCCGCCGGCCGTTCGCGGTGGTGGCCAACGGCTGCTCCACGGCCACCGGCAGCTACGACGATTTGACGATGGTCGGCGAATTCGCGGCCCGGCGCGGGCTGTGGTTCCACGTCGATGGGGCCCACGGCGCGGGCGCCTTGCTCACGGAAAAATATCGGCACCTGTTAAAGGGTTTAGAGCGGGCCGATTCCTTCATCTGGGACGCCCATAAAAACATGCTTATGCCGGCCTTGATCACCGCCGTGCTGTTCCGGGATGGCCGCCGCTCCTACGAAGCCTTCTCCCAGAAAGCCTCCTATCTGTTTGAGAGGGATGCGCGCGAAGAGTGGTTCAATTTCGCCCACCGCACCCTTGAGTGCACCAAGACGATGATGGGCATGCGCCTGTTCGTCTCGCTGGCCGCCTACGGGACGGACTTCTTCGCCGGTTATGTCACGGCGATGTGGGACTTGGCCCGCGCGTTCGCCGCCCAGCTGCGGCGGGCGGGCGATTTCGAGGTCGCCGTCGAGCCGGAAAGCAACATCGTCTGCTTCCGCCATCTCAGGCCTGATGAAAAAGACGCGAGCGCCCTGCAGCGCCGCATCCGCCGCGCCTTGCTCGAGCGGGGGACGTTCTACGTCGTCCAAACCGAGCTGGCCGGGAATTTGTGGCTCCGCTGCACCCTGATCAATCCGCG
Source organism: Candidatus Aminicenantes bacterium (assembly GCA_026393855.1). Taxonomy (NCBI): domain Bacteria; phylum Candidatus Aminicenantota; species Candidatus Aminicenantota bacterium. The sequence continues at coordinate 109,953 of JAPKZJ010000009.1, read as the reverse complement.
GACGACAGCGGCCGATCTCGGCGCCCTGATCGACGAGATCCGCTCGCTGGCCTGACGCCTCAGCCGCCGATCTTGAAGCTGCGCTTTTCCAGGTTGATTCCCGCGGCTTTCTCCAGACGCTCCACCGACAGAACGTAATCGATCTTGGACTTAAGCTCGAGGGACTGGGCGTTGGCCAGCTTCTCCTGATAATCCAAGACGAAGTAGTTCGTGGACAGGCCGACGGCCAGCTTTTTGACCTCGGCCTCCAGGCTCTTCTCGGCCAGCTCGCGGGCCAGCTTATAAGCCTCGGCCCGCTTGGCGTTGGCCTCGATGGACCGCACGGCGTCGCTGATCTCCAACTCGGCCTGCTGCTCGGAAGCCTGCAGGCGGACCTGGCTCTGGCTCAAGTCGGCTCGGGCATAGGTCAGCTCGGCACGGGTCATGAACGTGCTCAGCGGGACGGTCAGGGTCAGCCCCACGTTCCAGTTGCTGTAGAGCATCTTGAAGGCGTCGCGGAGGGCGTCGGAGGCTTGGCCCGGTACCTTGCCGATGACCGTGCCGCCGAAGAAATCGTTGCCGTCATAGAGCAGCCGATCGCCCGAGATGCCGGGGCTCCAGTAGGACAGGGTCAGGTCCAGGCCGGGCAGCATCTGGTTGCGGGCCACGGCCATGGCCAGCTCCTTGGTCTCGATCGTCTTGCGCAAGATGGCCAGGTCGGGCCGCTTTTCCCGAGCCGCGGCCAGGGCCGAGTCCAAGGAGGGCTTGGCCTCGGCGGCGGCGGCGGGACGGTCGGTCGGGACGAGCCGGAATTTCTGCCCGCCGCCCTCGACCGCCAGGTTGAGCATGGACTTGAGAACCTCTTCGCTACGGGTGATCAGGAATTCGGCCTGGATCAGATCGGCCTCGCGCTGGGCCACCGCGGCCTCGGCGTTGAGGATCTCCAGCGGGGCCAATTGGCCGAACTCGACTTCCTTGCGGTTCTTGGCCAACAGGTCTTTCCCGAGCTGGAGCGACTTTTCCTTGACCTTGAAGCTCTCCACGGCGAAGACAAGGTTCCAATACCCTTCCTGGACCAGGTAGACCGTCTCGATCATGGTGTTGCGGAGCTGGCTGTCGGCGATCTCGACACCGGCCTGGGCCTGGGTGATCTGGCGGCGGGCCACCTTGGGGCCGAAGTTCTTGAGCAGAGGCTGGGTGAAGTCCATCTGCAGGGTGCTGCCGTAGCGGGGGTTGATCAGCTGAAAGGCCTGGTTGGTCTCGGACCTGTAGTTTTGCAGGGACAAGGAAAAGGATCCGCCCGTGGGGATGGCTTCGACGACCGAAACGGCGTAATTGGCCATGCGGTCGATGTTCGTGCCGGAGCCGGACAGCCACCAGTAGGAGGGGTTTTCGTTTCGGTTGTTGCCGTAAGTCATCTTGAGGCTGGGAAGAAAGGCCTCCCGGGCTCGGTCGAGGGAATGCCCGGCCAGCTCGGGGGTGAACATCTCCACGGCCACGTTGAGGTTGTTCTTCAGGGCCTTGGCGATGGCCTCCTCAAGGGTCAGGTTCATGGCCGGCCGCTCTTGGGAGGCGGCGGTCGAGGCGAAAATCAGGACGGCCAGCACGGCCGCGATTGTCGTTTTCCGGATCATGGTCTTCCTCCTGGGTCCGGGGGCGGCCGAAGAACGCGCACGCCTCCCTAAGGGCATGGATTCATACGAAAAACGCCGGCCTCGGGTTTAAATCAAGCCAGGAGGCTGATTTCGTAAACAGCCAGCCCGAGGCGGCGGGGATCGCCGACGCCGGGGGCGAAAGTGGGCGAAAGAAGATCGATCCGGTAGAGCCGTCCCGGCTGAAAGTCGAACGCGGCCCGGAACTCGACGGCCAACCCTTTCCGGCCCCGGAATTCGAAAACGGGACCGAGCCCGAACGCTATGGCCTGCTCATCGTAAGTCCGGATCTCCAGCTTGAAGGCCGTGTCATCGGGGAAGGTCGACAGAAAGCGGAGACGAAGCGCTTTGGCCGGAATTCGGGCCAACGCGTAGGCCCACGCCTCGCCCTTGGTCCAGCTCCCTCCCCGGCCATGCAAGGCAGACTCATGCGGCCACCAGCCTCGGCCGAGCTTATCCACCTTCTGCTCGGTCCCGAGGAGCGGCGCGGCATCGAAGACGAAGAGGTTGCCTTTGCAGCGGCGGCAGACCGGCTCGATCATGGCGTCGGCCCGCAGCGCCGCCCGCCTCTCTCCACCCAGGAAGTCCGCGATGGGTGTGGAGGCGATGCCGCCCAGATGCATCTCGCCTTCGTAGTCGAGGCAGCAGAGGACATAGGTCCCGTCGGCCAGCAGCCCGAAGCTTTCCGTCATCGGGCAGGCCCAGGGTCCGGGATTCTCCTCGACATAGAAAACCGTGCCTGGGGGGAGCGCCCGCCGCAGGAAAGCCTCGTCGCGGGTCCACAGCTCGAACGACTTGAAGACAAGGAGCGTATGGGGCATGACCATATAGCCCCAGAAGACCTCGTCTTTCAGGCGGTGAAAATCCGCGGGCAGGGCCTTTCGCGAGACGGCGATCTTCGTCCCAATCTGGTCCTTGTAGAGGGATTCGATCCGGGACTTCTCGCCGGCATAAGCCTCCGGGTAAGTCCGCCTCATCCGCCGGCCGAAGGCTTCAAGCCGCCGCAGGGTCTTCCGAATCCAGCGGCGCTCGGCCTTCTCGTCGGCGAAATTGGGCCAGAGCCGCAGGGGAATATCGCTTTGGATGGTCGGGTCATGGGCCACGACATAGCTCGATGCGATGTGGATCTCCAGCCGGGTGCCGCTGGCCAGCCGGAACTTGTCCTCGATGACCTCGAAGACGAGCCCGAAGAACTCATCGAACGGCATCCGCGGGTAGCCCCGCATCCGATAGGCTTCGGAAGTCGCGGTCTGAAGGCTCAAGGCCAGGGTCAGGTTGGAGTGGCGCAGAAGCTCGCGCCGAACCTGCGGATCGGTCAGGAGGGTCATGTTGGTGATGAGCGTGACGAGATGGCCGTCCCGCTCCAGCCGGTCGAGGAGGGGAAAAACGGCTTTGTTGAGGAGCGGCTCGCCCAGCACATTGAGCAGGATGGGCGGGCGCATATCGAGAGCGTGAAGCTGGTCGAGAAAGCGATCCGCGACGGATGCGGCCAGCGTCCCTTTCTCCCGCCGCAGGATGTCGGACGGGCAGAATTCGCAGTGCATGTTGCAATGGCTGGTCAGCTCGAGAAAGACGGTCCGCGGCGCATCCACGGCCGGATTATACCCGATTTCCGTCGGCTTGACTTTATGAGTACTCTCATCCATCATCCCCGCATGAGCCGCTTACACCGTTTTCATAAAAACGGTGTGTCGAAGCTTCCTTCGTCCCTGCGCCTGCCGGTCTTCGCTCTTTTTTCCATCCTCGTCGCCGGCGTTCTGCAGCTCCGGCAGGCCGCAAGCTCCTACCGGTTTTCCGCTCATGCGCTGAAGGTCGCCCCCGGGCTTCTGGCCGTCTCGGCCGCGGTGATTTTCGTCTTCCTTCTGGGGCTATGGGCCTTGGCCTCCCATTTCATGGCCCGAGCCACCGGCTTTCCCTACAAGCAAGCGATCGATCTCGATGTGGGAACCTGGGCGCCCCTCCTCTTCCTGGCCTTGACGCCGATGGCCTTGCGGCATTACACGACGCATCAGGACCTGGCGGCGCGGCTCGGCTTATGGCTCACGGTCGTTTTTATGGCCGTCCTTTATCTCAAGATCGTCCGCTGGCGCGAAGTCGCGCCCGATCACCCGCCGCGGTGGCAGGGGGCTTGGGCTAAATTCCTGGCTCTCGACGTCAAACGCAAGCTGCCGCTTTTGTTCCTAACGGCCCTGTTGGTTACCAACGGCGCTTCCGTCATTTTGTCCTCCAAGGGCATCACCTTTTCCGGAGACGAACCGCATTACATCATCAACACGGTCAGCCTGCTCCGGGACGGCGATCTCGACCTGGCCAATAATTACGCCGAGGCCGACTATCACGAATTCACGCCGGACAACGTCGTCATCCGGCCGCACGCCCTGGCCGGAAGAAAACCCGGCGGCCAATACTCCTTCCATTCGCCCGGCGTCTCGTTCTATCTGCTGCCCTTCTATGCCCTCGGGCGCGGACTGAGCGAAAGCGCTCTCGTCCTCCTGCTCCGATTCGCCATGACCCTCCTGGGCGGGCTGTTCGGCCTGCAGATCTACCTCTACGCCCGGCGGGAATGGGGGCGGGAGAGGCTCGCCCTCGGGCTGTGGGCACTGGCCTCCTTCACGACCCCGGTCTTTTTCTTCTCGCTCCATGTCTATCCGGAAATCGTGGTGGCTTTGTTCTCGATCACAGTCTTCCGGCTCTTCCGCTTCTCGGAGCGCCTGACGACCGCGAAGCTTCTGCTGTGTGGATTCCTCCTGCCGGCCTTCGTCTGGTTCCACGCCCTCAAGTACATCTTCATCCTGATACCGCTCTTCCTCTATTGCGTTTGGACGCTCGTTCGCCGCAAGACGCCGCTTCGCGACTGGGCCGCGTTTCTCGTCATTCCGGCCGTGCTGGCGGCTCTCTACCTCTGGTTCTCCTACAAGCTCTACGGTTCGCTCAATCCGACTTCGGTCTCGTGGCAGGGACCGATGGACGGCAGGCAGACGCTGGGCTTCCTCAAGATGCTCTGGTCCGGGATCCCGTTCCGCTATCGGCTGGAAACGCTGGCCGGCTATTTCTTCGATCAGCGCGATGGGCTTCTGCTCTACGCCCCGGTCTATTTCTTCGCCTTCCTGGGCTTCTTCAAGATGGCCCGGAAGAAATCCAAGCAGGCTTGGCTCATCCTGGCCATCGCCGCACCCTACGCGCTGGTTTCGGCCTTCCTGACCCAGCGCACGGGGTATGCCCCGCAAGCCCGGACCCTAGTCGCCGCGATCTGGGCGCCGATTCTTTTTCTGGGGGCCTATCTGGCTTCCGAGCGCAAGCGTATCTTCGCGGGGCTCTTCAACGCCGCCGCAGGACTAAGCCTGCTCATCACCTGGCTTCTCCTCCAAAATCCCCTGGCGCTCTATCAGGAGACGACTCAAGGCGCCACGGATCGGGGAGGCGATCTTTTCTACATCCTGAGCAATCTCCATCTCTCCCTGCCCAAGATTCTGCCTTCGTTCCTCAAGGTCGAGGACTGGCATTGGACGCCGAACTTCGTCTGGCCCGCGATCACGGCCGCGTTCATCGCCGTGTTCCTGTTGGCCCGCAAAAAAGCAAAGCGGTTGCCCTTCGCCGGCCACCTCGGCATCACGGCGATCGTCCTAGCCCTCTTCTTCGTCTGGTTTACGGCCGTGCCGCGGCTGGTCCTCTTCGCTCCCGCGCCGGCTGCTCTCCCCGGCGGGCCGACCTGGACCTTTTACAACCTCTCCCGCGTCGCCCATATGCATCAGCCGGCTCGATTCTCCCTGCTCGAGGACGGGCGGGACTACGATTTCTATTTCGCTTCGCCGACCCGTCTGGACAAGCTGCGCATCGACTTTGGGTCGGGCCAGGGCGACTACGAGCTGCGGCTGGGGTTCTGGGACGACAAAGCCGAGACGTACATCACCAAACACGCGCTGGATATGCGGGTTTTCGAAGCGCCCCCAGCCTACCGCCGCGGCGGCGAATACGTCTACCGCGTCTCGATCGGGATCAAAAATCTGTCCGGGGCCAAGACGATCGATTTCCCCTACCAGTTCGCGCTCAGCCCGATTTAATCGTTCGGCTCTTTTCCATTCTGTTTGGGATGGTCAGGCGGCTTGGTATCCGGCCAACGGCGAAACCGCGCGGGTTTAGACTTCCTGCGCACCTCTTCGAGGGTACCCAACGGGCGCCGCGGGATGTTTGAGCACGCGATGATCGAACGAAAACGAGACAGAGTGGGAAGTCATGTAAGCCAGTAAGGACTGGTATGCGGAGTTCCGCAGGCGCCGAGAAGAGTAGCGCGAGGAAGGCGCGAAAAACCCGCGCCGCCGGGCCGGATACCAAGATGCAGGCCAAACAGAATGGAAGAGAGCCATCCTGTTAATTGAATATCGCGAACTTCAGAATCCCCTTCTTGTGCAGCTTGAACTTGAGCAGGGTCTTGAGGATCGACAGGCCGTAGACGATCGACCGCCCCATCCCGATCTGCGAGGCTTCCTCAAAATAGCGGGTCTCGATGGGAATCTCGCGGATCCGCATCCCGTGCAGGACGCCCTGGGCGATGATCTCGGAGTCGAAGACGAAGTCGTCCGAGTTGGCCATGAATTTGACGGTTTCCAGGTAGCGGCGCGAGTAGGCCCGCAACCCCGAATGGTACTCCGTGAGGTACATGTAGAAGGTGGCGTTCTCGACCGCCGTCAGGAAGATATTGGCCAAGTACTTCCACTTGGGCATCCCGCCTTCCAGGGGTCGGCCGCCCAGCATGCGCGACCCGAAGACCGCATCGCAGCGGCCCTCCAGGATCGGCTGGATCATCTGCGGAATGACGGTCGGGTCGTACTGGTGGTCGGGGTGGATCATGACCATGATCTCGCCGCCCCGATTGAGGGCCTCGGTGTAGCAGGTCTTCTGGTTTCCGCCGTAGCCCCGGTTCGCCGGATGGACGAAGACCTCGAGCCCCAGATCCCGGGCCAGAGCGACGGTTCCGTCGCGGCTATGGTCGTCGACCAGGATGATCTCGTCCACCCAGTCCATGGGGATATCGTTAAGCGTACGCGGCAGGGTTTTTTCGGCGTTGTAGGCCGGCATGATGACGATCACTTTGCGGTCGCGCTTGCTCGGCATGGGCGTTTTCCTCGGGGGGAATGTACCATATTTCCCGGCCGCCTCAAACCCGCCGCCGCCCGGGCCGTGCCTTGACTTGACCTATCAACTGGTCTATACACGGTTCCATGCGGAAACCCTCCTCGACCGCGGCCGTGGGCATCCTGTTGGCCGCATCGGGCGGGCTGACCCTCTGGCTGGCTCTGCTCCGGCAATCGCCCGCCTTCAGCATCCTCGGCCACGGCCTGCTGGTGAAGGGGCGACTTTGGTTTCCCTTGCTGGCGCTCTGGGCGGCCTTCTTCTTCGGCTTGGCCTTGAGCCTCCAATTGCTGGCCCGATCGGAAAGCCTGGCCTCGGGCCGGCCCGAGGAGGAGCGGTTCCGGGCCGGCGCCCTGGCCCTCTGGCCGTTGGCCGGGCTGCTCTTCGCCCCCGCCCTGCTCCGCGATTTCCTGAGCCGCGACGACTTCCGGATCCGCCTCTGGTTGTGCCTCGCCTTCGCCCTGGCCGCGGCGGTCTACCTCGGCCTGGCCGAGCGCCGGAGCCTGCCCGTGGGACCCAAGGCGAAGAAGAAGAAGCGCGGGATCGGCCGCCGCTTCCTGGCGCTCCCGATCCGGCGCCGCCTGCTCGTCCTCGGCCTGGCCGCGTTCCTGCTTTACGCCGGAGCGGCCGTCCTCCTCGTCCGCGAAGGCGTCACCTTCTCGGGCGACGAGCCCAACTATCTCCTCAACGCCGACAGCCTGCTCAGCGACCACGACATCAACCTGGCCAACAATTACGCCGAGCGGGACTATTTCCACTTCTATTCGCAAAAGGCCGACCCGCGCCTGCGGCTCGGGATGTACGCCCGGGAAGGCAAAAAGGGGCCGGGCCATGTTTACCCGATCAACCTGCCGGGCGTCTCCGCCCTGATGGTTCCTTTCTACACGCTCGGCCAAGCCTTCGGCGACAGCTTCGCCCGGACCGCGATCCTCAAGGGCAGCCTGATCATCTGGGCCGTTCTGCTGGGATTGCAGCTCTATCTCCTGGCCCGTGAACTTTGGAAGCGCGAGGGCTTGGCTCTCGGGCTCTGGGCGGTCTATGCCTTCAGCACGCCCGTTCTTTTCTACGCCGTCCATCTGTATCCCGAAATCCCGATCGCCCTTTTCTCGATTTACATTTACCGAATGGTCCGGTCCGGCCGGGCCCTGAAATCCCTGCATCTGGCCTTCCTGGGCCTTCTGCTCGGATCGTTCTTCTGGTTCGGACTGAAATATAACCTGATCTTCTGGCCGCTGCTGGCCGTCGCGGCGTTCGATCTTTGGAAAACCCAGCGCCCCCGAGCCAAGATCCTGTGGCTGGTCGGGCCCGCCCTGCTCGGCCTAGTGCTGTTTTATTTCGGCGTCTGGACGATGTACGGGACGATCTCGCCTTTCGCGGTTTATGAAGGGGCCATCACGGGCCAGCAAGCCCAGGCCATCACCAAGTCGTTCATGGACCTGCCCCACTCGGCCCGCGTCGACACGTTCCTGGATTATTTCCTGGACCAACGGGATGGGCTGTTCCTCTACGCCCCGTTCTGGCTGTTCGCCCTGCTGGGATTCGTGGAGATGGGTCGGAAAGCGCGCGGCGAGCTGATCCGCCTGCTTCTCATCGCCTCCCCCTTCGTCCTCAACTACGCCTTTTTCACCCATCGCCAGGGTTTCTGCCCGCAGGGCCGCGTCCTGACGCCCATCTCCTGGATCGGCGCCGTCGCGGTCGGCTATTTCCTAGCCTATACCGGAAACCGCGTCTTCCGCTGGCTGTTCGGACTGGCCGCGGCCGCGGGGGCGGCGATCTCGGGAATTCTCCTGACCCATCCCCAGTTTCTCTACCAGCCGACGACCCACGACTACACGCGGCGGGCCGGCGATTTATTCATCCACTTGAGCAATATGCGTTTCTACCTGCCGCCGCTCCTTCCGTCGTTCATTAAAGTTGAAAACCGCGGCTATCTTCCGAATCTCGTCTGGGTGGGGATCCTAGTCCTGTTCGTCGCTGCCTACCTAGTCTTCGGGCGTAAGGCGACAAAGCCGTTGTCGCCGGGATTCCATACCGGTACTGCCGCCCTCCTGCTGACGGGCGCCCTCGCCATGTGGACGGCCTTTCCCCGGCCGGCCTTATCGGCCGCGCATAAGGTTGATTTCCCGAGCGGCGGGCGGCTGGGGTTTTATCTGGAGCAAGCGGGTTCGGGTGTTATTCCCGGACCCGACGGCTCGCTGTATCTCCATTTCCCAAAGTCGTATACGATCTATTTCGCCTCTCGCGAGCCTTTGACTACGATCGAGCTCAACTACGGATCCCTCAAGGGGTCGCACCGGGCCTCGATGTCCCTCTTCGACGTGCCGCTCCTCGCGGATCGAACCGACGGGGAGACGAAAACACTGGTGTTCCGGCCGGCGGCCGTCTACCAGACGCGAGGCCTGAGTTTATACCTGCTGAACATCTCGCTCGAGCAGATTTCAAAGGAATCCATGCTCGAGGCGCCGTATCGGCTTCGGATCATCCCCCGACGAGCGGGGCTTCAGCCCAAGACGATGGATCGGATCTCGTCCGGCGTGTCGACCAGGTAATCGGGATCGCGGCCCAGGAGCAGATCGCGGCGGTGGAAGCCCCAGCTCACCGCGATGACGGCAACCGGGATGCGGCGGCAGGCTTCGATGTCCCGCGCCTCATCGCCCACATAGACCACTTCTTCTCGTTTCAGGCTATGGAGCTTCATCAGATGGTGAAGGGCCCGATTCTTGCCGAAGAGGTTGGATTCGGAATGGATGAAGTCGAAAACGTCCAAGTCGCGCTCGCGGAGGAGCTTCTGGACGTTTTCCTTCGAGTTCGAGGTCAGAATCCCCAGCCCGAAACCTTCGGCCTTAAGGCAGAGGATGAGCTCGCGGATGCCGGGAAAGAGATCGATTTCGTTCATCCGGCGGTGGAGCTCCTTCTGCGAGCGCAGGAGCAGACCGGGGACCTTGATCAGCGGAATGCCGAACCGGCGGATGATCTCCATGTTGGATTGGCCGCGCATCTCCTCCACGTCGTTCTCGTCAAGCGGCTTGAAGTGGAACTCGTCGGCGTGCTCGTTGACCATCCCGACGATGGCGGAGAGGGTGTCGGCCAGGGTGCCGTCGAAATCGAAAATCAGGGTCGGGCGGACCGAGGCCCGGACGGGGACGGATACAACCGGTTCGGCGATCTGAAGAGACGACATACGTTCATGGCCTCATCTCATTATAACCCCGCGAGGCCGGGAGGTCAATAAAAAGACCGTCGCCAACGGCGCGCAAGCGGCCCGCGAGCCGATGCCGTCAATGATCCTTTCCCGTTTTGGCCAGTTGCTTCAGGAGCTCCTGGACGCCCCGCTCCAGCTGCCTGTCTATGCCCCGGACGAAATCCTCCGGCCGGTTCGCCACCTTGATATCCGGAGAAACTCCGGCGTTCTCGACGAAATCCTCGCCGCGGACGGTCTTCTTGCCCTCCGCGGGATATGTGACCACCCCCCGGTCCATCAGGGCATAGTCCCTCGCCGAGGCCAGGTTGCCGGCCGTCCGGCGGCCGACGAGCGGGCCGCTCTTCAAAAGGCGGAAGATCGAGGCGAAATTCTCCCCCCCCGACTCGGCCCATTCGTTGATCAAGCAGACCTTCAAGCCGAAAAAGCCCGGCCCCGGCTCCTTGATGGGGGCTTTGCCATAGGGCATGCGGGAATAGTAAATCATCGAACGGTTCAAGCGCTCGATCATCCAATAGGGGGAATAGCCGCCGCTGTTGAAGCGGATGTCCACGATAAGTCCCTCTTTATGAATCTGGGCATAGAAGTAGCGGAAAAAGGCCTCTATCCCCGGATAGTAGGTGTCGGGAATGTGCAGATAGCCGATCTTGCCGCCGCTCGCCCGGTTCACCGCGTCCATATTGCTCAAAACCCAATCGTTGTATCGCAGCAGATCGCCTTGGCGGGCCGAATAAGACGCGGGTTTAACCGTCATCGTTCGGGCCCCCGCCCAGACGGGCTTATCGTGTATCGTCAGGACCGTGTTTTCGCCGGCCTTGTCCACCAACAGGGAATCGGGATTCACCCGCTCCTCCAAAGGAGTCCCGTCGATCGCCAAGAGATAGTCGCCGCTCTTGATATTCAGGCCGGGCAGCGTCAAGGGGCTGACCCTATCCGCGTCCCAGTTCCGCCCGCGATAGATCCTGGTGATCCTATAAAGCCGGTGCGCTCGATCGAATTCGAGATCGATCCCGAGCAAGCCGTTTTTGTGGACGGGCAGGCTCGGCCCTTCACCGCCATTGATTTCCACGTGGCTTTGGCCCAGCTCCGCAAACATGTCCTCGATCAGGGAGTTGAGATCCCGGCGCGAAGCCACATCCGGCAGGAAAACTTCATATTTCCTTTTCATCGCCTCCCAATCGACGCCGCGCAATTTCTCGTCGAAAAAGAAATCCCGCTGGATGCGCCAGGCGTCGGTGAACATCTGCCGCCACTCCTGCCGATAATCGACCGTCATGCGCAGGCCGCTCAGATCGATAAGCCCGTCGCCGGCTTTTTGATCCGCCCGGATGTCGAGCAGGCCGACCCGGCCGGAGCCGGAATAGAGGAGCTTGTCCGCGCGGGCGGCCGGATAGACGGCATAGCCCGCGTTCAACAGAGTCGATTCCTTTGGCCCAGCCAGGTCGAAGATCTTGACGGCCGGCTCGCCGCCGTCCGGTTCGGAGCGGTAGATCAACCGCCCCGAGCGGGCCGTCAGATCCCGATAATTCGAATTGGCGACGGGCAGAGTCGTGATCCTTTGCCCCAAGCCGTCGACGTCGATCCGGATCGGAAAGGCGGCCGGGCTCCCCGGGCCGGGGACGCCTCCCCCGCCGGGAGAGAACGGGGAGAGCCGGTCTCTTTGCAGCGTGGCGACGACGATCTTGGAGGGGTTGAGCATATGATGGTCTTCATCGCCGTAGGAATCCGCTACCTCGACGGCGCAGTCCGCGATCCAGAAGAGGTATCTTCCGTCCGGATCGAAGCGGGGGTTATAGGCGCTCGACGATTCGTCGGTCACCCGAAAGGCCCGGTCGGCATCGAAGGAATATAGAAAGATGGAGCTGCACCAGTTGGGATTGCCGACCTCGTAGGCCAGCCACCGGCTGTCGGGAGACCAGGCCGCCGCCACGTACCGCTCACTGGCGAAATACTCGTTAAAAAATATCTTCCGGGTTTCCCGAGTCTCCAGGTCGATGACATAGAAGGCGGCCCGTTTGTCGGAATATCCGATTTTATTGCCGTTGGGCGACCAATTGAGCCCGCCCAGCTTCGACGGCTCGCAGCGGCTGACCTGGACCGGCGGCCCACCGCCTTCCTCCGATTGAACATAGATTTGTTCCTCGCCGGAGCGATCCGAGATGTAGGCGTAGGATCGGCCGTCCGGACTCCAGACCGCGGCTCGCTCGTTGACGCCGGGCGTTTCGGTCAGGTTGCGGGTGATCTTCTTTTCGGGGTCCAGGCCGAACAGCTCGCCCCTGGCGCCCACAATCACCTTCTTCCCGTCGGGCGACAGGGCGACGGAGGATATCTTGTCCTGGACGTTCTTAACCGTCGGTGTGAGGAAGCCGTCGGGAAGCCCGATCTCGATCCGGATAGCGGAGATGCGCCCGGTTTTCACGTCATAGACGCAGAGCCGGCCCTCGTTCTCGTAGATGATCTTCCCGCCGCCCCGGCTCGGCCATTTGACGCCCCAGTCCTTATAAAAGGTCAGCTGCCGGACGGCTCGGCTTCGGCAATCGTAAGCCCACAGATTCTGCTCCTTGGCTTCGCCCCGGTCGCTGACGAAATAGATGGCATCCCCGATCCAGAGGGGATGATGATTGATCGAGGCGTCATCGACGACCAGCTCGGACTTGTGGGTTTTGAAATCAAATGTCCAGATACTCGGTCCGGCGCCGCCACGGTACCTTTTCCAAGGCAGCGTCTCGAGGCTGGTCCGGCAAAACGCGATTTGATCCCCCTGATCGTTATAGCTGGACAAATCCGCTTCCGCGGGTTCAAGCACCGCAGGAAGTCCCCCCTGAACCGGCACGGAATGGAGCCGGTTGAACCTGTAGCTGAAGCTGCTGCCGTTGGAACGGAAGAGAATATGGGTTCCATCCGGGTGCCAGTCGACAACATATTCATCCGCGGGATGAAAGGTCAACCGCCGAGGCTTCCCGCCATGGGCCGACATCACATAGATTTCCTTGTTCCCCTCGAACTCCGCCGTGAAAGCGATCTGCTCTCCATCGGGCGAAAACTTCGGCAGGAGCTCCTCCCCCGGTAAGGACGTGAGCCGTCGGACGTTTTGCCCGTTAACAGAGGCGGTATAGATGTCCCCGCCATAGCAGAAGGCGATTTGGTCTTTATGGATGTCCGGGTAGCGAAGCAGCCGCGTCTCCGCGGCCGCGGCCGACAGGGCCGCCCATGTGATTATGAGGGCCCCCATAATCAATTTTTTATTTTTCATGATGCACATAGTCTTTCCCTTATAAGCGAATCGATCGTCGGATGAAGCGATCCTTCACCTCTTCTCGTAAGCCGGCTGTTTCGGATTGACCGGCGGATTCTTCTCCAGGAGCTTCAGGATTTCCTGGATCCCCCGTTCGAGCTGCGGATCAACGCCCTTAGCTAATTGGGCGGGGTCGTCGATGACCTCGATATCGGGATCGACGCCGTGGCCTTCCTTGAACCATTTTCCGTCCGGGTCATACATTCGGAACGTCGGCACCGTGACCGTCCCGCCATCGATCAAGCTGGGCGAACCGGTTATGCCGATCAGGCCGCCCCAGGTCCTCATCCCGACGAGCGGGCCCAGTTTTTCTTTCCGGAAAAAGTCCGGGAAGGCGTCGCCCCCGGACCCGCTCCAGCCGTTGATCAGCATGACCTTGGGGCCGAAATTGGCGAGGGGAGGCACTTGCCACGTCATTCCGTCCCGCACCGCCCAGAACGCCAGCGGTTTCCGATCGAGCAGTTCGATAAAGCGGTAGGGGATCTGTCCCCCGCCGTTGAACCGCTCGTCGATGATCAGTCCGTCCTTCTTGTACTGGGCGGCTAACTGTCGGATCAATTCGGATTGTCCGTCGGTCCCGGTGTTGAGCACGTAGATATAGCCGATCTTCCCTTGGGTCGCTTCTTCAACGCGCTTCCGGTTGGATTCGACCCAGGCCAGATATCTGAGGCGCGTTTCATCGCCGAGCGTCTTGACCACGATCTTTCGAGCCCCTTCGAAGCCCGGCTTGCCGTTGATGGTCAGCTCGATCGTTCGGCCGGCCAGCCCTTCGAAAGCCGCCCATGGATCTTGGCGGACATCGAGAAGCTCTCCGTTCACCGCCATGATGTAGTCGCCTTCCTTGACCTTCAGCCCGGGCATCCGGAGAGGGGAACGGACCTCGGAATCCCAAGGAGCTCCGTCGATGATCTTTTTAATCCGATACGCGCCGTCTGCAATTTCCCAATCGATCCCCAAATAGCCCACGTTTCTCGGCGTCGCCTCGTCCGTATCGCCTCCCGAGTTGTAGGTATGCGAGGAGCTCAGCTCGCCGATCAATTCTCCGATCAAATAGCTGACGTCCCATCGCGTGACGCAGTCGTCGATAAGCTTCTGATAGCGCTCGCCGACGGCCTTCCAATCGAGTCCGTGCATGTTCGGATCGTAGAAAAAATCACGCTCGAATCGCCAGACGTCATTGAAGATCTGCTTCCATTCCGCGCGCGGATCGATCGTCATCTCCGTCTGGGCGGTCGGCATCATCTTCGTCATCTTCTGGCCCGGAGCGATGTCCAAAACGGAAAACGCCCCGTTATTCCCCACCAGCATCTTCTTGCCGTCGGCGCTGATCGTGAAGAGCTCCGCATCCTCAATGATCGTCTTCTCTTCCCGTTCTTCGAGATCATAAAAGACGACCGGCTGAACGGACGCGGATGCGCCCGTGTTCGGCTGCCGATGATAGATCACCTTGCCCGAAACCGCCGCCAAAGCGCCGTAATTGCCGGGAGCGGCGGGCAGGAGGACCAGCCGGCTCTCGAAATTCTCAAGAGTGATCTTGACCTCTTTCGCATCCTTTACGGCCTTCTCGTCCTTTTTTGCTGCCGGCTCCTCTTTCTTTGGCTCGTCCTTCTTGACGGCCGGCATATCGTTCTTCGGAGCTAAAGGAGAGGCGATGTCTTCGGTCAACGGCACGGCCGCGATGTTCGTCGAGTTGGCGTAAAAGAAGGTGAACTCCATGCCGCTATGCAGCGGGTTGAACGTCCGGTTTGTCGCGAAATAGAGATATTTTCTGTCGGGATCAAAAACGGGATTGGCGTCGTTGTTATAGCCTGAGGTCACCTGATGCAATCGATTCTCTTTCAGGTCATATATAAAAATGGCCGATCTCCGCGTCTCCAGGCCTCTGGAATAGGCCATCCACCGGCTGTCGGAGGACCAGCTCACGCTGAATCCATCCAAAGCGCCGGCAAAGAGGTACAGTCCTTTATCCACCTTCGTGGTCTCGCCGGTTCCCGGATTAAAAATAAAAATCTCCATCGCTTTGTCGACAAAGGCGACCTTCTTGCTGTCGGGGGACCAGAACAATTGATAGCGAAAGCCCGGCCCATAGGTGGTGAGCTTCTTTTCTTCGGCGGGCTTCTCCATGTCCCTGATCGTCAATTCGTATTCGCCCGACCGGTCGCTCCAATAAGCGATGGATTTCCCATCCGGCGACCAAGCCGGAAAACGTTCGGCCACTCCGGAGCTCTTGGTCAGATTGAAGAGGGGACCGTTTTCCGCCGGGATCAAGAAGATCTCGCCCCGGGCCTCGATAACGGCGCACTTGCCGTCAGGGGAAAGTCCGCAGTTTTGAATGAGGTCGGCGACCTTTTCGACTTTAGGCATGAGCGTGATCTCGTCGGTCACCAGCTTTATCGCGACCTCGCGATATTTTTCATCGGCCAAGCTCAACAGATACAGCCGGCCGCCTTTCTCGAAAACGATGTCGGAGGGACCGAGAGATGGGAAGTGGATGTCGAAATCCGTGAACTTCGTGATTTGTTCATGCTTTTTCGCGGAAAGATCGTACGACCAGATGTTGGTCCGCAAGTCCGGACCGCGATCCGAGAGATAGTAGATTTTGTTTCCGGACCACATCGGGAATTCGTCGTCGGAAGGGCTATCGGTGATGTTCTCGGCCGCATTCTTCGACAGATCGTAAATCCAAATATCCGGTTGCCAGCCGCCGCGGTATCGTTTCCACGTCCGGAAAGCCTGGCTGGCCGGGGTATAGGCGATTTTCGTTCCGTCGGGCGACAGCGATGCCGTCTCTCCGTAAGGGATGGGGAGCTTTTCGGGCAGGCCGCCGCTTTTACCCACTTTATAAAATTGCCTGAAGCTCTGCCTGCCGCTGGCCATGGACGAAGCGTAGAGCAAGTTTTTTCCGTCCGGATACCAATCGATGAACCTGTCGTTCATCCCATGGTGGGTCACCCGCGCGGGAGCGCCGCCCAAAGCGGGGATGACATAGACATCGCCGTTGCCTTTGTAGGTCGCGCTGTAAGCGATCTCCGAGCCGTCCGGAGAGAATTTGGCGAAGAGTTCCTGGCCCGGCGAAGAGCTCAATTTCAAAGCCGTTCCGCCCTCCTTGGGTACGACCCATAGGTCTCCGCCATACGTGAAGACGATCTGCGTCTTCGAAACGTCAGGGTTTTGCATCATCCGCGCGTCGACCTGAGCCTGAACCATTCCAAAGACAACCAGGAGTTCGAACAACAGAACTAAAATTATTTTCATCGCGCATCACCTTTCTATAATTTTTTCGAAAAGATTCGTCTTATTGTCGTCTATAGACACCGCTCGGCTCCCTATTGGCAAATCGATCGCCGCGAGAGGGCCGTCGCGGTCCCTAGTAAAGACGGGCGTTCCAGCCTCCGGGTTGGCGACGCCGGAAAAGATCGAGGCCGCCGTTTGGGCTTTTTCTCTATTGATCGGCCAGGGTCAGGGCGCTGAGATAGGTCAAACGGATGATCTTGGCCATCCGCTCCAGGTTGATTTTATCGAGGCTGTCGCTGGTCTGGTGATAATCCTCGTGCGTTCCCCCCATCCAAGAGAGATAGGGGACGCGGGCCTCGGCGAAGGAAGCGTAATCGCTGACCAGGCCCGAAGTCTTGGCGATCGCCTCGGCCTGGGGCCAAAGATCGAGGCCGACGGCCTGATCGGCGCGGCTCAGGATCTCCCCCAACCCCTGCCCGGCCGGGAACGCGACGACGGCGAAATTGTCGGCCGCGATCCTGCTTTGGGCTTCGGCGGGAACCTTCAGTCGTTTCAGCCGGGCCTTGAAGCTCGAATCGTCGGGGGACCGCCCGATCATATCGAGATTAAGATAAGCGACCGTTTGCGCCGGCGGGAAAACAGGGTGTTGGAGATAGAAAGCCGAGCCGAGCAGGCCCAGCTCCTCCCCTGTCCATAGGCAGAAGACCATGGACCGTTTCGGCTTGCGCGGCAGGGAGGCGACGGCCCGGGCCATCTCCAGGGTGCCGGTGACGCCGCTGCCGTTGTCGTCGGCCCCGTTGAAGATATAATCGCCCCGCTGGCCCAGGTGATCCAAATGGGCGCCGATGACCACCGCCTCGTTTTTCAGCCGTGGATCGCTCCCCGGGATCACGCCGATGACGTTATAGCAGCGCAATATTCGCTCGCTTTCAGCGCTGTTGCGAATGGTCAGTGCGCCGCCGGGGATTTCAAACGAGGCCGGCTTCCAGCGGGATTCGATTTCCGCCTTCAGGCTAGCGATGGTCCGGCCGGACGAGGCCAGAATAAAGTCGGCCATTTCGCGGGAGATGAAGATGGCGCCCCCGTCACGCTTGGCTCCGGGCAGCGTGACGAGACGACTGGGTTCGTGGAGGATCGGGCGCGCATCATTCGGCGCCGGGGGCCCCATTTCGGCGTAAACGTCGCCCGCGGAGAGCGAATTCCTGACCACCAAGACGGCCCGGGCCCCCCGCGCGGCCGCCGCGTTCGCTTTTTTGAGGCCGTCGAACCAGATCACGGCCCTCGGCTTCTCCCCTGCCTCCCCCTTCGCAAACGGAGAAGCCGGGTTGCCCCGACCGGGGACATCGTCGAGGAGCATGACGATTTTGCCTTTCAGTTCGAGCCCGGCGAAATCGTCGTAGGCGGCCGACGGTTCGCTGAGGCCGTAGCCGGCGAAGACCACCGGGGCGGAAACGACTTCCGGAATGCGGTTCCGGTAATAGTTCTCCAAATCGACCCCTTCATGAAAAGTCCGGCCTCCCGAGCTTTCCCCCTCGCGAGCCGACCAGGTGGCCGTACATCCCAGGCCGGTATACTCTTTCATCACGACTTCCTGCAAATAGTCGCGCCCGGCGCCATTCCCCGCATCGCCGGCCGGTTCGAGCCCCCAGAGGGCGAAGAGGGAGGCCGCGTATTCGGCGGCCAGCCGATAGCCGCGGGATCCGCTCTCCCGACCTTCCAGCAGGTCCGATGACAGATAGGAGAGCAAGACCCGGCTATCCCGGGCGGTAATGACGGAGAACCCGGTCCGATAAGACTCGGGGGCTGCGATCGGCTTCTCCACCTTGACCAGGACATTTTCGCCGGCATTGTTGACCGGCTTCGGAGTCTGGGCAACGAGCCCGGAAAAAGCGGTTGCGAGGATGAATAGGACGACGGCTCCAAAGGCATATGATCTGCGCATGGTGGTCACACTCCGAATATGAATACGAAGCCCGCGACAAATAGGCTGACAAAATATGTGCAAATTAAGAGCGGACCGAATCTCGGGATCGAAGCGGAAATCAGCCGTTTCCCTCTCCTTCGGTGCCGGGGGCCATAATGATGACCACAGCCCCCCTCCGGCGCCCGGTCTCGACGTATCTGTGCGCTTCGGCGGCGCGGTCCATGGGGAAACGCCTATCGACGATCGCCTTGATCTTCCCGGCCTCGACCAGTTCTTTAACTACGAGCAAATCCTTGAGGCTTCCAGGCGCGAGTGCGCAGACGACCCGCAGGCCGCCGGAAAGGGACGTCCGAATCATCGCCAGGAGATGCCGCGTCTTGAAGCTGGCGTAGAGGAGAACTCCGCGGGCCTTGAGCGAATGCCGGCAGCGCGAAAAGGGCGCCCGGCCCAGGATGTCAAAGATCGCATCGTAGGTCTCGCCGTTCCGGGTGAAGTCTTGTTCCTCGTAATCGATCGCCCGATCCGCCCCCAGGGCTCGGACGAATTCCAGCCGGGGCCCTCCGCAAACCGCGGTCACCTCGGCCCCGAGATGCTTGGCGATCTGCACCGCGGCCGAGCCGATCCCGCCGCTGGCCCCGTTGATCAGGATCGTCCGCCCCGGCTGGAGGTTCGCCCTGCGTAGAAGGGGCAGGGCCATCATGGCCCCGTAGGGGATGACGGCGGCCTCCTCGATGGTCAGGTTGGCGGGCTTATGGGCCACCGGGGCGCTTTCGGCCAGGCACAGGAACTCGGCGTAAGCGCCGAAGCGTTGGCCGGTATAGCCGAACACCTGATCGCCGGGCTTGAAGCGCTTGACGTCCCGGCCGACCGAGACGACGTCCCCGGCGAACTCGTTTCCCAAAATCCGGATCCGGGGCTTGTTCCATCCGATGCTCGCCTTCGCGATCAGCCAGAACAAGAAGGGCATGTTGAATCCACGGGGCGTGACGGCCTTGAAGCTCCGGGCCATGGTATCCCCGAAATTGACGCTTGCGGCCCGGATCCGGACCAGGATCTCGTTGGGTTTGGGCATCGGCCGAGCGGTCTCCTCGAACCGGAGGACGTCGGGGGAACCAAATTCGGTATAGACGATCGCTTTCATGGTTGAGGAAGTCGGCGCCATGGTCATCTCCTTTTCGCCCGCTCCCGCGCCGGTTCCCTGAATATCGGAACCGCCTGGGGACACGGTCGGACCGGGCGCATCATAGGGGACGGCAAGGCGTCCGGCAATCGGGAAACCGCGTGAGATTGAAGAATCATACCGATTCCCGAGGCCGGGGGCGGGCGCCCCGGGGAGCGGCCTCTTCTCGGCGGTCTTGTCACGTTCGCGTCTGTTCCCCTATAATCCATATCGTCACTTGGAATTTTGCGCCTTGAAGCACTTCAACGTCCTGACCACGGTTCTTATCCTGATCGTCGGGGTCTGGGCCGTCGTCGAGTTCCGCCAAAGGTCCCGCCGCTTCCCCGGGTCCAAGCTCGATAACCTGGGGCTTTTCCTGGTCTTCTACAACGGGTTGGCCTTGGCCGTTTTCTTCAGCACTTACGGACAGAGCAATCTCACGCCGGCTCAGCTGTCGAGCCTCTCCTTCTGGTACAAATTCGTCGAATGGCCCGTCCTGACCGCCCTCACCGTGGGAGTCCACATTTCACTTTACCGGGCCATATTCCGGCGCCGGGACAAGGACTTGCCCAAATGGGTCGTGCCCGTCGTAGGGGTTTTCGGCGTCGCGGTGATAGCCTGGTACTTCCTGGCGCTTAGATACCCGGCCTTGACCCCCCATAGACCGGAGAACACGTTTTGGCTCGCCCTGGTCTGGCCCCTGGGCCTCCTCGACATGTTCTGGCTCGGCCGGCTGCTTGCGGAAAGCCGGAAGGCCGCCGATCCGGGACAGCGGAGGGTCGACGGTGCCTTCGCCTTGCTGTTCCTGGCGCGCTATCCCTTGCATCTGGCCCTGAGCGTCTGGAACCCGGGCGGAGCGGTATTCGTGGCCTTGGCGCTCTCCAAGCTGCTCGGCCTTTATACGAATCTCCTGCCGGGCATTTGGCTGAAGGCTTATTTCGGTCCCTGGGCGGGCAGCCTGGGCAAGGTCCTTGGAGAGCAGTTCAACCTCGCCGCAATAGGGCAAGCCCGCGGCGTGTCGGCCCGGGAAATGGAGATCCTGGAGCTTATGATCGACGGCAAGAGCTACAAGGAGATCGAGAGCGCCCTCCACATCTCCATCCATACCGTCAAGAGCCACGTCTACAGCCTGTACCGTAAGATGGACGTCAAAAGCCGCCACCAGCTGATCCACCAGATCGGCGTCTACGGGGGGACGGGAGCGGCCGCGCCTACCGATCGTCCGGCGCGCCCGGCGTGACGGCCGGAGTCACCCTTTGAGGCCGATGCGGAAGCTGCACCTTTTTCCGCCGCGCAGGACCGTCTCCTCGATCTCGACCGTCGCCGGCTTTCCCGACACGATCGAGAAGGCCTCCTGGTTCCAGCCGAGCGTGCAGTTGCAGAAATCGGCCGGGGTTCGGCCGACTTTGACCAGGGGACACGCGCAGGGAGCGGGCTTACCGACGGTGCGCAGGATGCCGGCTTTTTCATCGTACTCGGCGCTTTCGAGCCAGGCCATCTTGATCTTGGCCAAAAAACCCGGCAGGTCGCCGCGGTACTTCTCGAAAAGCGGGCGGTAGGCCTGAGCGCACTCGCGGCCCAGGCGCGTCAGGATCTTGTCGCGGGTGGCGCCGTCGAGGTTTTCCCCCATGATGGTCACCAATTCGGCGAAGCGCTCTTGCGCGCCGTCGAGCTGCCGCTTCAACAAGTCGACCTCGGAGGGGGCGGCCGAGGCGGCTGTTGTCTGTCCGTCCGCGCCTTCGGCCGAAGCCGCCAGCGGGGCCAGGAGGCCCACGACACCGCAGCCGCAGAGGCCCGCGCCGCAAGCTTTCAGAAATTCGTTTCTTTTCATATCCTTTTCCTCCTGTTTAGGGCGTCTTTTTAGCCATGATTGGCTCGTAAACGCTCGATAATCCGCGCCGAAGCCCAATAGATATCCATCGACCGGCCCCGGACTTCCCGGGTCAAAAAGAGATATTTCCCGTCGGGGGTCACGCGCGGACCGTACTCGTCGGCGGCCGTATTGATTTCCGGACCCATGTTCACGGGAGCCGTCCACAAGCCGTCCGTCTTCCGAAAGCTGATCCACAAATCCCACCCGCCCTTTCCGCCCGGCCGCGTCTGCGAGATGAAGATCAGATAGCTTTCGTCGGGAGCCATATACGGCTCGCTTTCCTTGGGGCCGGTCTTGATGACGCCCCCCAGGCTATCGACCCGGGCATTCGCGTGATCGATCAGCCGGGCCTGGTACAGCTCGGAACCTCCGATCCCGCCGCCGCGAGAAGAATGAAAATACAAAGTTCCGTCGTTCGTCACGCAGGCGGACCCGTCATCCGCGGCGGAATTGATCGGGGCGGGAAGCCTGACCGGATCGGACCATGCGGTTTCCGCAACCCGCTCGACCATCCAGAGATCGATCGCCGCCGCGGAAGAGGGCGGCCGGTTGGAAGCGAAGAACAACTGCTTCCCGTCGGGAGACAGGGACGATTCCCAATTGATGGAGGAGCCTGCCGAAAAAGGAGCTTTTTCGGGTTTGCTCCAAACCCCATCCTTGAGTCTTGTATAAAGAATCTCCCCCGCCGTCCAAGCCGCATTCACGACTGAGAAAAACAGCTCCCGGCCGTCCGCGGAAAACGTCGGGTAGGCTTCAAGCCTGTCTTCCAGGGAGACGATTCCCGGGGCAAATACTTCAAGCGTGTCCCCGGGAGGTTTTTGCCCCAGATACGCTCCTTTGACTTGGCCATCGCCCGTCGCGCCGGTCGACTTTAGCGGCTCCGCCGGTTTTGGGGCCAGAGACGAGGCCTTCGCGCGAAACCGATCTAAAACGGACATCTTCACCCAATAGAGCTTGGCCTGCTGGCCGTCGTGCCGGGCAAAGAACAGAAAGCGCCCGTCCGGAGAAAAAGAAGGCGCGTATTCATTGGCAGGCGTGTTGAACCCCTCGCCGAGACTGACGGGTACGGTCCAGCCATTGGGCCCATCTCTGAAGCTCACATAAAGATCCATGCCGCCGCGCCCCTCCGGGCGAACGGTCCCGAACACCAGAAAGCGCCCGTCGGGAGCGATGCAGGGATCCCCATTATAGTATTTAGCGTTCACCGGGGCTCCGAGATTTTCCGCCGGCGCGGTCGGTTCCGCCCCCGGGCGAACTCGATAGATGTCCAATGCGCCAATCCCGTTGGGGCGGTCGGAGCAGAAGTACGCCGTTCCATCCGCCGTCTGCGAATAAAAGAACTCCGTATGATCGGAGTTGATGGGGGGAGGAAGGCGCTTGGGTTCACTCCATCCATTTAGCGTCCGCTCGGTCACCCAGAAGTCCCTTTTGTTCGTAACGGACTGCGTCTGCCGATTAGAGGTGAAGGTGATTTTGCCGCCGTCCCGGGAAAAGAATGGCTCGTGATTGATCCATTGCGGATCGGCGAAAGCCGGTATCGCCGGCTCGCTCCAGGTGTCCCCGACTTTTCGGCTGCCATAGATTTTCGGGTGCGCATAGGCGGCGTCCGTCACGGTGAAGAAGCACTCGTTGCCGTCCGGAGCGAACGCGATGCGGGCGACGAAACCGAAGCGGGCCGAAAGAAATTCGGGGGCGAACAATTCCGGGATCTCCCCCGGCAGCCGCTGGCCGAAGTAAGGCCCTTTGGGTAAGGGAGCCGCCGTTGAAGCCGAAGGGGTCGATTGCGGCCCGGATAGAGTCAAACCGCTCCTGTTCCCCTTCATGCCCGCTTCCGCAAAACCAGGGTCAAGGTAGACGAGGGCAAGTCCCGCAAAAACAACGGCAATCACGCCTGTATTCCAAAGCCGGCGGTTTTTGGGCGAGTTACTGAATTCCTTATTAGCCATGATACGCAGGAGTCCTTTTTTTTGAAAATTGAGTATCTGAACGGTGCGCATATTTAAAAATTAAGGCCGAAGTGCAATCCAGGCTCAAAGAGAAAGAACCTATTCCACTTGGCGTCTTTTGCCGCAAAGCTTGGCGGCACGTTTGTGCTGACAGGCCAAAATGTGGCAGCGATGGA
Organism: Candidatus Aminicenantes bacterium; assembly: GCA_026393855.1. Taxonomy (NCBI): domain Bacteria; phylum Candidatus Aminicenantota; species Candidatus Aminicenantota bacterium. The sequence goes on along the minus strand of JAPKZJ010000009.1, from coordinate 86,386 downwards.
CGGCTCCAAGAAAAATCTATTCTTGAATAAGGGAATTTGAAACCCGATGCGGAGCGTCGAAAACAGCTGAAATCCCTTCTGGATGGTTTTATCGTCCATATCCCGATAGATTCTTTTGAACGGGATGACCTGCAGGGACGCGTACAAGCCCTTCCACAAGAATCTCTGATACGTCATGCCGATGCCATATTCGCGAATGCTTCCCGGGTAATTTTCGCCGGCATCTCCCCAAGACGGCCCGTAAGGAATTCCCAAAGGAGCCTTGTAGGTCCAGGTGATGGCCTCCAGCGAAATGACGTCTTTAGACGTGATCCGATACCCGATATTCAGCTGGTAGAAGGAAGGAGGATCGGGAGCCAAATTGCCCAAAACAAAAGCCGAGCTGCCGACAAAGCACTTGTCGGAAGGGCTTGCGTCTTTGGACGGCGGCTGGGCGAACATGGTGCCCAGGGACAGAAAACCGAGCGTGAAAATTAGAATTGTTTTTGGCAGACTTGCGGATTTCACTGTTATTCTCCTAAATTGACGCTTCGTCACTCTGATGCCGTTCGTTTTCATCTTATGACGCCCAACGGCGGACGGCGAGCACGAGTTCAAATGCGAATTGACGATCTCTATATCTTGACTAGCGAGCCTTGCCTCCCTTGATCACCGCGCCCGGCTGGGTCCGGTAGCGGGCCTGGATATATTTCGTGGAGGCATATTGCTGCGGCCACTTTTTCCAGTATTCCTTATCGCAGGCGTCCAGGTTCGCGCACTGGACGCAGGATTCCACACCGTTGGCCAAGGCGCATTGGCGGACCGGGCACGTGTCCATGCCGACTTTTTTGGGCTTGTCCCCCGGCTTGCACGTGTAGCAGACGACCTTGTCCGGATCGAAATCGAAGCCGAATTTCTTCTTCATCTCCTGTCGTTCGTACAGGGTCTTCTTCATCTGGACGTCGTTTTCCTGCGTGGCTTTGTACAGCGGGCAGATCTTGACGCAGGGGATGCCGCAATAGGACAGCGGCGCCAGATCGATGGGCTTCGGGCTTTGCAGGCCTTCCTCGGCCGGCAGAAGCCGATGGCAGGCCAGAAGCGCGCAGCAGGTTCCGCCCATCTTCGCGCAATCCTTCAAAAAACGACGCCGACTTTTTTGCAATTCCATGATGATCTCCTTTATGGTTTGGCTTTCGCCCGGGCGGCTAATTCCATCGGCAGTATCGAGTTGAGGATGACGACGATTTTCATGGCCTTCCCGCCTCGATCCGCTGATTCTCGAGAGCCCGGCGGAAGGCCCGGCTTAAATAGACGAACCAGATCGCCCAGCCGGCGTGAAAGAAGCGTTGCTTCAATCCGGGATAGGAGGCCAGGATGTCGGGGAAATAGGCCAAAAAGCCCAGGGCCATGATCAGGAGGCTTAAGACCGACATCCACCGGATATTCGCCGCCAGCCGGTTCTTCGGCCATAAAATGAGGCCCAGGAGAGGCGATAAGAGCAGCAAGAACACGGGGCTGCCCATGATCTGGTGCATGCGCAAGGGCAGCGGGAACATCGCCGCGCCGGCGATGGAAACCGAGAAAGCAAACATCGGCCAAACAGGCCAGACGCTCAATTGGAGCCGCCGGCAGGCGCCGAGAAGCCAGGCGATGAAGAGGATACTCAAGAACGAGCTGAGAACGAGACCCGCCGCAAACAGATATTGCGAATTCGTGCCGATCGTCCCCAGTTCGCTGACCTGCCTGGAAAGATGATTGTAGTTTCCCTGGACCAGCCCGCAGAGGACCGTCGTAGTGAAAAAAACGACCGGAACGGCGGTTCCGGCATCAAGCCAATGTCTTTCTCTCATTTGGAATCGAGCTCTTTCCGCTTGGCCGTCGCGGCGGCGTGCCCCGGCGCGATGATCAAGGCCCGATCGTAGCATTCGCGGGCCTTGGCCGTTTGGCCGCTCTGCCGGTAGGCATCGCCCAGAGCCACCTGGGCCTCGGCCGAGCGGGGATAAAGATCCGCCCTGTAGCGCAGGACCTCGACGGCCCGGAGCTCTTTCTTTTCACCCAACAGGCTCCGGCCCAGTATCGCCAGATCGTCCTCGGGGAGCTTGCCCGGAACGCCAAACTTGGCGGCCCGCCGTTCCGCCTGTTTCCGGATCTCGTCAAATGTGGCGTCAGTGAAAGGGAGATCGATCTTCCATCCTTCGAAGAGAGCGCTCAGCCCCTGCCGCAACGAATCGACCGGCACGTGGCCTCCGTTCTCGACGACCAGGAAACGGCCGATCAAATCGGGGGGCGCCTGGGTATCGATCGCTTCCTTCAGCGCCCCATTTTGGCTTAAGACCGTGGGCAGGTCATTCTCACCCATGACCACCACCAACCGGCGCCGGCCGCCCTTGAAGCCTTGGATCCATTCGTCCCTTTTGGCCCTGAACAAGGGTATGGACAGCGTGGCGCTGGCGGCGATGTAGGCGTCGGCCGTATCGGGATTGCGAAACAGGGCATAGACGGTGGTGAATCCGGTGTTGGACGTGCCGTAGAGGACCCGGAACTTTTCAGTCCGATAATTTTTGTCGATGTGGGGGATCAGCTCCTCGCGGATAAAATCCAGGTATTGGCCGGCCCGGCCCCCGTCCTTGCTGCCGTCGCGGTAAGTGACGACCTCGGGGAAGATGTCCTTCGAGCGGTCGGTGTTCTTGATGCCGACCATGATGAACTCGGGCATCTGCCCCATGAGGGCGGCAAAACGAACGCCTCCGATAATGCCGGAGCTGAAGTTGAAATCCGCGTCCATCATATAGAGCACGGGATACCTCTCGCCGGAATCGGCATAGCCATCAGGCAGGGAGACCCAGAATTCCCGGGTCTCTCCGACTTTGGCCGAAGCGATTTTTTCGACCCGGACGGCCTGGATGGGCTGGCCCCCCGCTTCCGACCCGTCGGCGGAGGCGGTCGGCTCTCCGAAGCTGATCCCGGCCAGGAACAGGAGCAGGATCGTCAGGAAGATGAGCAGCGTTGATCTCGGGAAAGTCATAATTACCTCGTTTTCCGGTTCGTTCGCGGTCACCTGATCGGTGACGTCACGGAATCATACGCAAGGGAGCCGGAAATAGACATCGGGAAACCGCATGAATTCGCCGAATCATCCCTGTTCCCGACCCCCGAGAGCGTTATTGCCCCGGGGAGGCGGTTGAAATATAATCCCCGCCTCCCGTGAGAAGGAGTTTCTCTCCTGAAACACTACAATGTCCTGTCCGTGTTCATCGTCCTGATGGTCGGAGTGTGGTCTATACTCATCTTCCACCAGAAGTCGCGGCGATTCCCCGACGCCCGCCTCCGGGACCTCCTGTATTACTTGATCTTTTACAACATCATAGAGCTCGAAGTCTTTTTGCTGGTCTACTTCGACAGCAATCTGACCCCCCAGCAATCGGCAAGCTTTTTTTCCTGGTTCAAGGGGGTCGATTGGCCGCTCCGCACCCTGCTGATCCTGGGCCTGTATGTCTCTCTATATAAAACGATTGCCTGGCTGCGGGGGAAGAAGCTTTCGAAATGGCTCCTGCCGGGCCTGGGCCTTTTTACGGCCGCCTTGATGCTTCTTTTCTTTTTGGACATGCGCTCCCCAGGCTTTCTGCCCCGCAGCCCCTATATCAATTTTTGGAATCTGTTCATCTGGCCCCTGAACCTGATAGCCGCGATCTGGCTGATCCGGATGTTGGCGGAAAACAAGGCGGGACCCGACCCAGACCGCCGGCGGGCCAATCGGGCTTTCGCCTGGCTGTTCCTCCTTCGCATCCCTGTTTATCTGGCGATCGTGATGTTGAATCCGGGCCCGCTCAATTATTGGAATATCACCGCCGTCAGGCTATTGGCCCTTTATACCAATCTCATCCCCCTGTTTTGGTTGCAGGCCTATTTCATCCCCTGGGCCGGCAGCCTGGGCAAGATCATCGGCGCCGGCGTCGTCATGCCGTCCCTGCAGAAGAAGCACGGGCTGTCCGCCCGCGAGATGGAGATTCTGATCCTGATGATCGACGGCAAGAGCTACAAGCAGATGGAGGAGGCGCTGCACATCTCCATCCACACCGTCAAAAGCCACGCCTACAGCCTGTACCGGAAATTGAAAGTGAACAACCGCCACCAGCTGATCCACCTGGTCAGCACGTCGCAGAAAGAAGGTGTTTAGCCTCCCGTGGGCTGTCCGGACGGAGAATAGACCCTCAGCAAACCCCGGAACCCTCTTACCGCTGATTTAACGGATAAACTTTTCCGCCGCCGGTCGGCGCGGATAGGCGTCCAGCTCGAGGGCGGAGGGGATTGGTTCCCCCGCCGCAAGCTTGGTCAGGGCCAGGGCGCCGACCATGGCCGCGTTGTCTGTGCAGAGCTTGCCGGAGGGCACAGCCCAGACCAGCCCGTGCGAGCGGGCCGTCTCCTCGAAGCGCGTCCGCAGGCGCTTGTTGCGCGCCACTCCACCGCAAAGGATGAGCGATTTCGGCTCAACCCGGTCGGCCGCCCGCATCAAGTTGTCGAGAAGGGCTTTCGTCACGGCCGCCTCGAAGCTGGCCAGGAAATCCGGCAGGCGGGGATGATTCTTGTCTAGGCCGCTCTCGCGGACATGGCGGATAGCGGCCGTCTTAAGGCCGCTGAAGCTGAAGTCGAGGCTGCGGTCGGTCATCCGCGGCAGGACGAAAGCGAAGGCCTTGGGGTCGCCCGGCTCGGCCAGCTTCTGGATGATCGGCCCGCCGGGATAGCCAAGGTCGAGGAACTTAGCGATCTTGTCCAGGGCTTCGCCGGCCGCGTCATCCCGCGTCCGGCCGAGAAGCTCGAGGTGCAGGCGCTCGCGCAGGAGGAAGAGCGAGGTGTGGCCGCCCGAGACGATCAGGGCCAAAGCCGGCAGCGGGGTTGCGGGATGCTCCAGGAAAGCCGCCTCGATATGGGCCTGGACGTGATCGACGCCGATGAGCGGCTTGCCGAAGACATAGGCCAGGCCCTTAGCGAAGGAAACGCCTACGAGAAGCGACCCGATCAGGCCGGGGCCCTGGGTGACGGCGAAGGCATCGATATCCGCCGCAGTCAAACCGGCCTGGGCCAGGCTTTCGGCAACGACCGGGGCGATCGATTTGAGGTGCTGGCGCGAGGCCAGCTCGGGCACGACGCCGCCGTAGGGGGCGTGGATCTCGTCCTGGGAGAGGACGATGTTGGAGAGGATGCGTATTTCGCTGCCCTCCAAGACGCAGGCGGACGTCTCACACTCACGGTCGGCTTCACCGCCAGGGGCGGTTCCGCCGCCCCTGAGTACGAGACTTCGGCCGCTATCCAAGACGTTAGCCGGTGTTTCGCACTCGTCGCCGGCTACGCCACCGCCGAGTGTGATCCGCCCTCGGCCTTCTAAGACGGCCGAGGCCGTCTCATCGCACGATGTCTCGATGGCTAATATGCGCATACCAATAAATCCAGAAGCATTATACCCGATTTATGCCGGGCCCCGATTTTCTTATAATAGGCTCAGGAGAGACGCCATGAAGCGATCAACGGCGATTGCAGCGATGGTTTTTTGGCTGGCAGCCGGGACGGCGCAGGCCCAGGTCAGCCTGAGCTTCAAGCTGACCGGGGGCTTCGCCTATCTCGGCGGAGGCGACCTGAACAAGGGGCTCCAAGGCTGGTCCGACCTCTGGGACTACGCCTACGACGTCCCTTGGATCGGCGCCATGGGCGGATACGAACCCGTACACCTGGGGGCGGACTATGGAGCCGAGATCCTGATCGGGATCGGCTCCCATTTTCGGATCGGCCTGGGGGCGGGCAGGCTCGCTGCTTCCAAATCATCCTCCCTCGACCTCGTCCAGGAGACGGGCACCGATAAAGAGACTTGGAACCCGAAGATCGAGGCGGTCCCCTTCTCCCTGAACGCCTATTACGTGCTGCCGGCCGGTCAGATCAACATGATGTTTCATCTGGGCGCCGCTTATTACAAAGCCCGCTATACCGACACTCAACACGTCTTCTTCGCCGCGAATTACGAAGATACGTATGAACTGACGGGAAACGGGATCGGCTTCCAAGGCGGCCTCGGCTTCGATATCCCGTTGACCCAATGGCTGGGCTTTCTGGTCGAGGTCGACGCCCGCTACGCTCCGATCGGCGGCTTCAAGGGCGATTACGTCCGCCGGGCGGAAGGTTCGACCACCTCGATCAACGGCAAGCTATGGCTCTGCGAGACAGCGGAATTTCCCCATTTTCCACTTCTGCTGGTGGCGGAGACCCAGCCTTTCGGGTCGGCGTTCGGCAGCGTCACGGAAGCGAAAATGGAGTTCAGCGGGGTCAGCCTGACGGCCGGATTTATAATCCGGCTTTAGGACCGCCGTTCATCCGATCCAAGGCTGAAGCGACGCTTCGTATGGCGGGCTCGCGATCCCCCGTTCCGTAATGATGGCCGAAATATAACGGGCCGGCGTGACGTCGAAAGCCGGGTTGCGGACGACCGCGTCGGGCGGCACGATCAGGCGGCCGTTGATCTCGCGGACTTCGGCCGCCGGCCGCTCCTCGATCGGGATCAGGCCGCCGTGGGCCAGGCTGAAATCAAAAGTGCTTAGGGGGGCCGCGACCGTGAACGGGACCCCGTTCTCGCGGCACAGCACGGCCACGGAATACGTCCCGATCTTGTTGGCTGTGTCTCCGTTGCGGGCGATGCGATCGGCCCCGACTACGGCGAATTGCACTTCGCCCTTGTGGATCAGCCAGCCGGCCATGTTGTCGGTGATGACATGGTACGGGATCCCCAGCTTGCCCAACTCCCAGGCCGTGAGCCGAGCGCCTTGCAGGAAAGGGCGCGTCTCGTCGGCCAGAACGCGGATCTTCTTGCCCGCCTCCCAGGCCGCGCGAATGACGCCGACCGCCGTCCCGTAGCCCGCCGTGGCCAGCCCGCCCGCGTTGCAGTGGGTCAGGATGGTCGCCCCGTCGGGAACGAGGACGGCGCCGTTCTCGCCGATGCGGCGGCAGATGGCCTCGTCCTCGCGCTCGATCTCTTTGGCTTCTTCAAGGAAGCGCTCCTGCAGTGCGGCCAAAGCGAGGTCGCGATTCGCATCAAATACTTTTCGCATCCGTTCCAGGGCCCAGAAGAGGTTGCGGGCCGTCGGCCGCGTCCGCCATAGCCGGGCTTGGATTCGATCGACCTCGGCCGCAACATCGGCTCCTGGCTTGAGCCGCAAGACGCCGAGGGCAAAGCCGTAGGCCGCAGCCACGCCGATGGCCGGAGCTCCTCGAATGACCATCGTCTCGATGGCCTCGGCCACCCGGTCTTCGTCGGCCAGCTCGAGGTAGATTTCCTGGAGCGGCAGTCGCCGCTGGTCGATCATCACGACCTTGCCGTCTTTCCATTCGATCGTCGGATGCATGAGCGTTCTCCGTTCTTTTCCTGTGCCTTATTATACGGAACTCGACCGCGTCGTCCCAGCCCGTAAAAAGCATTCTGGCTTCTTTAAAAGTTAAGTCGGGTTTTTGGTTAGAGGCGAGGGGTATGCCCGCCCAAACCCGCTCCGTTTACAGCCCGATGAGGCCTAATCAGTCCTCTCTGGATTTTCAGTTGTCTTCTGCTTCAAAGAGAAGCAATTTGAGCATTGGAGTGAGGGCAATTGGGGGGCCAAAACCATCGGCGAGGAAGCGGGCACGGACCGGCCCCGCAGGGGACGGGAGCGACCGAGCCGGCCGGAGCGAGCTCCCTCGCCGGGGGAGCGAGCGTTTTTGGCCCCCCATTGCCCGAGCCCCTCTTTTCTTACTTCACTTCAAGAATGGCCAGGAAGGCTTCCTGCGGGATTTCGACCCGGCCGACGGTCCGCATCCGCTTCTTGCCCGCCTTCTGCTTCTCCAACAACTTCATCTTGCGGGTGTAGTCCCCGCCGTAGAGCTTGGCCAGGACGTCCTTACGGAACGGCTTGACGGTCTCGCGGGCGATGATCCGGCTGCCCAGCGCCGCCTGCAGGGCCACCTCATATTGCTGGCGCGGAATAGCCTTGCGCATCCGTTCGACCAGGGCCCGGCCGAAGGTGTAAGCCTTGTCGGTGTGGACGATGACCGAGAGCTCGTCGACCTGCTCCCGGTTGATCAGGATGTCGAGCTTCACGAGTGGGCCGGCCCGGTAGCCGGACAGCTCGTAATCGAGCGAGGCGTAGCCCTGGGAGCAGCTCTTAAGCTGGTTGAAGAAGTCGAAGACGACCTCGTTGAGCGGCAGAAAGTATTGGAGAAGCACGCGCTGGGGGCTGATGTACTCCATCTTCTTCTGCTCGCCGCGGCGGCCTTCCAAAAGGGCCAGAATGGCGCCGATGTATCGATCGGGCGTCAGGATCATGGCCTCGATGATCGGCTCCTCGATGGACTCGATCTCCTGCGGCGGCGGCAGCTCCGAGGGTATGCGGACTTCCTTCATCTGGCCCGATTTCGTTTTCACCCGGTAGCCGACGCTGGGCGCGGTCGTCAGCAGGGTCAGGCCGAACTCGCGCTCCAGGCGCTCCTGGATGATCTCGCGATGGAGCAGGCCCAGGAAGCCGCAACGGAAGCCCTGGCCGAGGGCCAGCGACGCTTCGGGCTCATAATAGAAGGAGGCGTCGTTGAGCCGCAGCTTCTCCATCGCGTCGCGCAGCTCCTCGATTCGGGTGTCCCCGGCCGGAAAGAGGCCGCAGAAGACCATCGGCTTGGCTTCCTTGAACCCGGGAAACGGTGCGGCCGTCGGCTGGTGGCGAAGGGTCACGGTATCGCCGATCCGAGCGTGGCTTAAGGTCTTGATGCCGGCGATGAGATAGCCGACCTCGCCGGCCCCGAGGCGGTCCTGCTTGACCGGCTTGGGCGTCAGGTAGCCCAGCTCCTCGACCTCGTAGTCGGCCCCGATGCCCATCAGCGTGATCGCGTCGCCAACCCGGATCTCGCCGTCGAAGACGCGGATGAGAACGATGACGCCACGGAACGTGTCGTACCAGGAATCGAAAAGCAGAGCCTTGAGGGGCGCCTCCGGATCGCCTTGCGGCGGCGGGACGCGCTCGACCACGGCCTCCAGGACGTCGATCACGTTGAGGCCGGTCTTGGCGCTGGTCATCAGGGCCTCATCCCGGTCCAGCCCGACGATGTGCTCGAGCTGTTCCAGGGCCGCCTCGACGTCGGCGGAGGGCAGGTCGATCTTGTTGATGACCGGGATCAGGGTTAGGTTGTTCTGCATGGCCAGGTAGGAATTGGCCAGGGTCTGGGCCTCCACCCCCTGCGAGGCATCGATGACCAGCAGGGCGCCCTCGCACGCTTTCATGCTGCGGGAGACTTCATAAGAGAAGTCGACGTGGCCGGGGGTGTCGATCAGGTTGAGTGCGTACTCGTTGCCGTCCTTGGCGACATAACGCAGGCGGGCCGTCTGGGCCTTGATGGTGATGCCGCGCTCGCGCTCGAGGTCCATGGTATCGAGGGTCTGGGCCCGCATGTCGCGCGAAGAGACGGCTCCGGTCATTTCCAGGAACCGGTCGGCCAGGGTTGACTTGCCGTGGTCGATGTGGGCGATGATGGAGAAGTTGCGGATGTTGTTCATGAAGGGCGCAGTATGATGGCAGAAATGGGAGCCTCGGTCAAACCCTCGACGGCCGGGCCAGGAGAAGATGCGCGGCCAGCAGGACCAGCGCCGGGACGGCCAGTGAAGCGGCCAATCCATAGCCGAGCCCGAGCAGGAGGAAACCGAGCGCAGCCGCCGACAGCCCGGCCAGGCTCTGGGGCAGCATGGTTTTAATGTGATAGAGCGGTGGAATGGAGCAGGCGATCCCGGTCATGACGGCCTTTTCGGAGTACGGGATGAGATGCTCACCCGCCACGGCGCCGGTGATGACGGCACCGGACAGGATCGGGATCAGGCCGGGCTGGGCTTGGCCCAGGCTGAAGGCGACCGGGAGCACGAGGCTCATGGCGCCCCAGGAAAATCCCGTCGCCACCGTGATCAAGGCGGCCAGTAGGAAAGCGAGCGCCGGCAGGACTGCCGGAGCGAGCCACGGCCCGATTTTTCCGGCTAAAAACATCCCCGTTCCCAAATCCACTGCCTGGCGGGAGAGAGACGTGGCCAGGAGCATGATGAGGGAGACTTCGATCATGGCCATCATGCCCCGGTGGAAGCTCTTGCGAATGTGGAGATGGGACAGCACGCCGTCCCGCCATAGGAAAGCCGCGCCGACGACGAGGGCGGCCAGTGTCGCCGCGATCAGCCCCTCGATCGGATAGGCATGCCGCAGGATCGCCTCCAAAGTCAGGGGCTCTCCCGCCCGCCGGGCAAAGAACATTCCCGTCCCGATCAGGCTCGACAGCGCCCCACCGACCAGGACGACAAGCGGCACCACGGCGTGACGGGCGCGGGCCCCTTCGCCCTCGACGTCCTCGTCCGGGCGAGCCGGGAAAGACCGCTTGTCCAGCCGGCCGCCGAACCAGCGCCCGGTCCAGGCCACGATCAGGGTCAGCCCAACGGCCAGGAAGGTGTAGAGATGATACGGCAAGGCTTTCAGGAAGAGTATTGTTGCCGGCGCTTCGCGCCCGACCGAGATCGCGGCGCGGGCCAATTCCGAGCTTTCGAAGGCTGACCAGGTCGAAAGAAGCGCCGAGCTGGCCAGGATGGCGACGACATCCACAATATAGGCCAGCAGCGCAGGGCTGACCCGGAGACGGTCCAAGATCGGCCGCATGGCCGAGCCGCTGATCAGGACATTGGCGTAATCGTCGAAAAAGAGCCCGGCCGAAAGCCCCCAGGCGGCCATCCGCCCCTTGCGGGGCGTGTCCAGGCGCCGCGACAGGCGGTGGGCCAGCGCGGCGTAGGCGCCGCTGGCGCCGATCATCTCCAGCAGGCCGCCGACGAGGAGCAGGAAGATGACGATCTTGAGCTTGTCCACGTCCACGAGCCCGGCTTTGAGGGAACTCCAAAAAAACCCGGCGCTGGGCCCAATGTGAGCTTGGCCCAAGATCAGGGCTCCCACCAGAATGCCCAGGGTCAGGGCCAGGGTCAGCCGGCGGATGAAGACCGCGGCCAGAATAGTGACCAGGGCCGGGAGGAGAACGAGCAAGCCGGGATCGGTCATGGCATCACGCGAAGCAGTTGTCGCTTATCTTGTGGCCTTGGCCCGACAGCTCGCGTTCTTCATCCGCGGTGATGACGCTCAACAGACCGTCATGCAGGCCGTGGATCTCGACGCCGTAATCGCGGTAGGCCATCAACGCGTCGACGATCTCGCGGCTGACGAGCTGGCCGGGGACAAGCAGCGGGATGCCCGGCGGGTAAGGCACGACCATCGCAGTGGCCACCCGTCCCGCGGCGTCGCGCAGGGGGATCTTCTCGCCGTCGCAGTAGAAGGCGAAGCGCGGCCGATACTTGATCGGCGAGAGCTCGAGCCGAAACTCGCGCAGGGCCTTGACGCTGTCGGCCTCGCGCCGGCTGCCGCTCAGCCGCTCGATGTTCTCCAGGGCGATAAACAGACGGTTGAGCTTGCTGGTCGTGGCCCCGATCGTGATCAGCACGGTCAGGGTGTTAAAGGTACTCTTCTCGATCTGGATATTATGCTTGTTCAGGAGGATGTGCTCGATCTCATGCGAGTCGTAGCCCGACCCGGAGACGTCGATCGTCAGCTTGGTCCGGTCCAGGCGGATGTTGTCGCCGCGGACCTCGTCGGCAACGAGGTCTTCCAAGCCGAGGATCCGGAACTTCTCCAGGCTGTTGATCGAGCGGCGCAGCGAGTCGGAAAGATCGAGAATCCGCTGCAACATGCCGAAGCCTTCCATGGCCATCTGCCGCCGGGCCACGTCCAGGCTGGCGATCATCGGGTACTGGGGGCTGGTGCTGGCGTGCATGTTGAAGTTCTCGCGGAAGAAGCCCTCGATCCGCTCGAAGTCGGGGTCCTGGACATGGATCATGGAGGCTTGGCTGAAAGCGCTCATGGTCTTGTGGGTGCTCTGGGTGGCGTAGTCCGCGCCGGCGGCCATGGCCGAGGGGTAGAAGGCCGGGTGGAAGCCGGCGTAGCCGAACCAGGCTTCGTCCACGATGACCTTGATGCCGCGCCGGTGGGCTTCCTCGACGACGGCCTTGATGTCGTACATCAGTCCGTCGTAAGTGCAGTTGGTCAGGATCAGGGCCTTGACCTTTTTGCCCGCCGCCAGCGCCTGGTCCATGGCCCGGATGATGGCCGCCTTGGGGACGGGCCCGAAGATGCCGTACTTGTTATTGATGCTCGGCTTCAGATAGATGGGCTCGGCCCCGGCGATGACGACCCCGTAGTGGACGCTCTTGTGGCAGTTGCGGTCGAGCAGAATGGCCTCGCCCGGCTTAAGCAAGGTCTGGATCAAAACTTTATTGGCCGTGCTCGTGCCGTTGGTGGAGAAGTAGGTATAGCGGGCGTTGAAGGCCCGGGCGGCCAGGTCCTGGGCTTCCTTGATGACGCCCTTGGGGTCGAGCAAGGAGTCCAGCTCGGGGACGGAGACCGAAAGGTCGGATTGAAAGAGATGAGGGCCGAAAAATCTATAGAACTCGCCGGCCGATAGGCTGTTTTTGACGGAATCCCCGCCCGAGTGGCCGGGAGTATGCCAGGCGTCGCGGGCCTGTAGGGCGTACTCGCGCAGCTTATCGAAAAAGGGCGCCCGGTCCTTGGAGCTGATGATCTCGGCTTGGATTTTCTTGGCGATGTCGTCGTAGTCCTGGTCGGGCTTGTAGAAATAGCTGTTGGTGTAGCCCCCGGCACTGAACAGGGTGCAGTCCCGCTCAGCGGTGAAAAGAAAAATATTGACCTCGAAGCGTAGGGCCAGAATCCGTTTGAACAGATCCACGCCCTCGACGAGTTCGGCCGATTTCCGGGCCAGCGGCAGCCGCCACTCGGTCAACACGGCGTGAATGCCGCCGTCCCGCCGCAGCTCGGTCTCGGCCTCTTCCCAGGTGCCGACACCGACGGCTTTGAAGCCGCGGCTTCGGAGCTCCCGCAGCTCACCCTTAAGATCCTTCGGTTTGGGCGTCATCACCAGGACGCGGTAAGCGGACGGGCGATCCGAGGGACAGGGGCAGGGTTGGGCGGACATGGTCGTGAATCCTTATGGGCGGGTTTCGGGGATAGTCCCCATTCCAGGCCAGCCGCGGCCCGCCGGGGCTGAAAACCGTTGATTATAATACCAGATCGGGCGAAGGCCGTCTAGCCTTTGCTCTTCACGGCCTTGGCCGGCCCATAAGCCAATTGCTCCTCACGGATTTGGAGAGTGGATCCGAACCGCTTAGCCATGGCCGCCGAGAGCGACCGCTTGCCTCTCTCATAATCGCTGACCATATTCTGTCGGATTTCGAGCTTGCCGGCCAATTCGCCCTGGGTCAGACCGGCTTTCAAACGGGCTCCGGCCAGGAGGTTGCCGACCCGGTTCTTCTCCATTTCCTTCCAGAACTCGGTCGATTCGATGGGGGCAAGCGCCTCTTCATCGTCGGAAGCCAAGACGGAAATCTCGTATTTCTTCCGCAGCCAGTTCACGATTTCCGCGGCTTTCTCGCCCTGGATCGACAGCTCCACACGAGGTTTTTTTATTACTGCCAGCATCATCCACCGTGGAGAACTATTAATCCGAGGTTCTCCTCGATTTTTTAGGGTCTTCTTGGAAGCCAGATACGGACTGTTGACAATACTAACGCGTCGCGCTACTATTCCCACATGCCGATCCAGTCGTTCAGCTGCGGCGATACGCAAAGACTCTTCGAAGGCAAACGCATCCGGCGGTTCGTGAACATCGAGCGGGTGGCCATGCGGAAGCTAGCCATGCTGAATCGAGCCGGCAGACTCGATGATCTCCGGGTGCCGCCGGGTAACGCCTTGGAAGCCTTGAAGGGCAGCCGGGCCGGGCAGCACAGCATTCGGATTAACGACCAATTCCGCCTGTGCTTCGTATGGATGGCTGGAGGTCCGAAGGACGTCGAGATCGTGGATTACCACTAATGGAGACAACATCATGCGCAAAGTCCCGTACCCTCATCCCGGCGAAATCCTGATTGAAGAATTCTTGAAGCCGCTGGGCATCACCCAATACCGGCTGGCCAAGGAAATCGGCGTGCCGCAGCGGCGCATCGGCGAGATCGTAGCCGGCAAGCGCGCCATCACGACCGATACGGGCCTTCGTTTATCGCAGTTTTTTGGTATGTCGGACGGATTCTGGATCGGACTGCAACTGGACTTCGATGCGGCCAGGGCCAAGGATGTGCTGGCCAAGACACTAGCCAAGATCAAGCCTTGGGCTCGGGGAGAGCTCCGTCCGAACGCTCCGGCCTGAGAGCTGGTGTTTCCCCATTAATATTTGTTACAAAAAAAGGGGCGTCTCCCCTCCCCTGCTCGGGAGAAGGGAGACGCCCCTGGTTGGTCTAAAACGGGCGGCGGCTTAGAACTCGACCAGCCCGGCCAGCTTGAGGATCATGAGGTAGTTCATGATCCCGTTGAGAGTGGACTTGCGCTGGGCCTGGCCATCCAGAAGGGTCCGGATTTCCAGGACCGAGCGCTTGCCGTTGACCAGCAGCTGCAGCTCGGCCGGGTTGGACAGCTCGGACGCATAGGCGTACTTGGCCTTCTCGGTCGCCGGCACCTGATCGATGTACTTCCTGTAGCCGGTGTAGCCTTCGGCCGTGACCTTGGCCGTCGGCCGCGGCACGATCTTGGCCGCCTTCTTTTCCTCATCCGTGAGCTTCAGGACGACGGGGGCGGTCCCAAACCGCTTGGCGGCCGCATCCATATGGGCCTGCAGGGCGGCCAGCTCGGCGGCGCCGAGGGAGTCGACCGTGGCCTTCATCTTGCCGACATAGCTTCCCACGGCGGTCTTGTCCGTCGCCAGCTCCATGACGGAGTCGAGAGTGTCCTTCTCGTTGAGGACGGCCGCTTCGACGAAGGACCGGGCGGATTTGTAGGCCGCGGCCAGCCCGGCGGCGTCGGCCGCGTTCAAGGCTTCCAGCCCGACCACCATCTGGTGGCCCAGGCGACGGGCGGCGTTGCTGCCGATCTCGCCGGCCAGCTTGACGGCCTGGGCGTCGTCGGCCGTGGCGACCGTGTAGGCGCCCGCGGCGCCGATCAGCGAAGCCCGCTTCATCTGGGTGGCGTCGGACTTGTCGGCCGTGTCGCCGCTCGTGTGATACCAGCGGTCGGGCCAGGCGATCATCATGATCCCGGGAACGCCCACGCCCCAGTCGTTGAAAACTTCGTGGTCGGAGGCGCCGTAGTGGGTCTCGATCGAGTACCAGAACGGCTCGTCGGCCCCGAACGGGGCGACAATGCGGACCGGAACCTTGAAGGCGGTGCTGCGGTTCTGGATGCGCTCGCGGTTGCCCTCTCCGACGTAGCGGTAGATGTTTTCCATGACGTCGTTGATGTAATGGGGGTTGCCGTAAGTCGTGCGCATCAAGCAGAAGAACGACTGGTTCTTGCTCAGCCATTCCCCGACCATGTCCATGTTGATGTTGCAGAGGGTCTTGGCCATCAGGTCCTTGTGCTCGCCGACCCACTTGCCGATGCCGGCGAACTCGGGGCCCCAGACCCAGCGGATGGTCCGCTTGGGCGCGGGCAGGCGGCCGTCGTCGATGAGGGTCTTGAGGATGCGGGCCGCTTCCAGGATGGCCGCGGAGCCCGAAGTATTGTCGTTGGCGCCCTGCTTGGAGATGCCCTCAAAGCTGTGGGCCGAGAAGATGATCTCGCCGGCCTTGGGATCGGTGCCCGGAATAGCGCAGGTCACCACTTCCATGTTGTACTTGACCTGTTTGGCGACGATTTTGACCTTGACGCTGATCTTCTCGTTTGCGGCCAGACGCTGCTTGAGAATTTCGCCCTCGCGGACGGGCAATTGGAACCCGAACTTGGGCGCGGGCGGCGGAGGGGGAGGGGTCGCGGCCGGCTGGGCGGCGGCGCCGCCCCGTTGGCCGCCGCGCATGCCGCCGCCGACTTGGGCCCAGCCCATTTCGGTCAGATCGCTGCTGCCGCGCGACGGCGTGACGGCCACGATGCCCAGGGCGCCCTTCTGGTTGCAGGCGATGTTGTAGACCTGGCCCATCGAGCCCTCGGTGACTACGATCTTACCCTCGACCTTGGCCGCCTCGATCTCAGCCGGCGTGCCTCGGCCGACCCAGACCAGATCGGCCGTGAGGTCGGTGTTGGCGCTGCCCGCGGCCAGCTGGACGATGTTGTCCTCGATCGACGCGATCTTGCGCAGGCCGGGCTTGACCTCCCAGATCGAGCCCTGGCTGACGTCCCAGGTCTCGCCGGCGGGGTACTTGATCAGCTCGGCGTTGGTGAAGCCCCAGCGCTTGAGCCGGATCATCATGGCTTCGGACTCCCACAGCGTGCCGGCCCATTCCTCGGGCTGACGGTCGCGCATGTAGGCGGCGATGTCCTGGATCGTGGCCAGGGCGGCTTCGCCAGACGCCTCGCCCACGATCAGGTCCATCTGGGCCTTGGGCAGCAGCGTCCAGTACAGCCAAGGCGTGTGCTGGGCCGCCGCGCTGCCGGTGAAGACGATCAGGGCCGCCCCGCCGAGAACGGCGAGCGCGACCATGCCGATGAGAAAACGCTTCATGGAGAGCCTCCTAAAGGATATTGATAATTGTCATTCGGCGCCGAAAGCCTGCTCCAGGGAGACAGCTTCCATGCCGCCCAAATGCCTGGCGCCGTCCTCGGTGACGACCATGCAGTCCTCGGTCCGGATGCCGAACTCGCCGTAGATGTAGACGCCCGGCTCGTTGGAGAAGGTCATGCCCGGCTCAAGCTTGAGGGCGTTGCCCTTGACCAGATAGGGGTACTCGTGGCCTTCCAGCCCGATGCCGTGTCCGACCCGGTGGGCGAAATGTTTGTAGCCCGGGCCATACCCCGCATCCTCGATGACCTTGCGGGCGGCGGCATCCACGGATTCGCAGGTGGCGCCGGGACGGGCGGCCTTGAGCGCCGCGGCCTGGGACTTGCGGACGATGTCCCAGACCTTGACCATCTTGTCGCTCGCCTTACCGAAGACGACCGTCCGGGTAACGTCGGAGCTGTATCCCTCGACCCGGCAGCCGCCGTCGACCATGATGAGGGTGCCGTCCTGGACGGTGCGGGGAACGCGCGAACCGTGAGGAAAGGCCGTGTTCGGCCCGAACTGCGGCCCGCCGCCGCCGCTTGCGCCCAACCGGGTATGGGCGGCCGCGATAGCCGCGGACAGGTCGCGCGGCGTCATGCCCTCGCGGATTTGGCGGAAGCCCTCCCGGAAGGCGATCTTGGTGATCTTATTGGCCAGGTCGAGATAGGCGATTTCCTTGGCCGTCTTGGTCCCCCGGCAGCCGTCGGTGACGACGGCGCCGTCGGCCAGCTCGATCCCGGCCGCGTCGCGCTGCAGCCCGTAGACCTGAAAGGCGCTCAAGTTCGGGGCCAGGCCGAGCCGACGGCCGCCCAGATCGCGAACGATGCCGCCGATCAGGGCATACGGGCTCTCGTGCTCTTCCCAGACCCGGACCGAGTCGCCCGCCGGGAGGCTCTCTTTGGCCCGCTCCAGCTCGAAGGCCGGGCAGACCCAGATCGGCCTCCCCTTGCGGTTGAGGACGGCGCCGAAAGTTCTTTCGCTGGTGCCCCAGCTCACGGTAGTGAAGTAGCTGAGATTCGTCCCGCCCCCCAAGAACACGGCTTCAAGACGGTTCGCGGCCATGAGAACCCGGGCCCGCTCCAGGCGAGCCTCGTAATCCTCCGGACCGAGCGGTTTAATCCCGGCCGTCATGTTCTCGAGCCCCGCTCCGGCAATGGCCTGACCGTCGGCCGTCTTCAGAAACGAAGGCAGCGCCAGCGAGAGACCGCCCAGCTTCAGGAAATCGCGACGATTGAACATGGGCGCCTCCAGGCGAATGAGCGGGGATTCCGGGCCATCAAGGCCCGGGGGGAAGAGAATGCAAAAAATCCGGTCACTATTTGAAAACTTATATCACCCGCCCCTGGCGAAGTCAAACCGATCGCCGGGGAAGCCTCCCGGCGGCGGTTTCATTGACTTTTGCCTCCCTTACGAGTACCTTTATCGGGGTTAAAAGCCATGCTTTGTCATGGCGAGCGCCCCAGGGGTGCGCGGCCGGCTCATCTTCCCGGGGAGAACGAGGTTGCCGCCGGGCCTTTGGCCCGTCGCAAAGACAAATCGGGTCTTTTTTTTAAGCCTGTTCGGGCGATTTAGACGTCCAGCCGGCCCGGAGAACCCGTAAGGAGGCCGATATGTTTCTGTTCGGAACGCTTGGTCCGCAGGAACTGATTCTCATCCTGCTCATCGTGGTCATCATCTTCGGCGCCAAAAAGCTTCCCGACCTCGGCAAGTCCCTGGGCGAAGGCATCAAGAACTTCAAGGGCTCGGTCAGCGGCAAGGACAACAACAAAGACGACGACAAGACCACTCCCCCTTCCAAGGACTGATGCAACGGACGATCGAGAAGCTGGCCGGTGATCGGCGCCGGCTAGAGGAACGTTTCCAACAGCAAGTCGATTCCCTCAAGGCCGCGGCCCGTGCCATGGCGGCCTTGGAAGGCCGTTTTTCCGCCGCCGGCGAGGCGTCCGGCCGCAAGAGCGGCCTCTTCGCCGCAAAACCGTCCGCCGACTCCGCCGCCCTCGGCTCAGCCCTGGCCGAAGGGACGCGGCTGGCGGCGGGGCTGGCCGATTCGACGGCCGCTCTTCTGGAGACCGTCAACGCCCTCTCCGATGTCCGGGACAAGGAGTGGGACGCCCTGGGCAATAACCACTTGAGCGCTCTCGTGCAGGGCTTGGAAAGCCGGGTCGAACGCCTGGCCGCCGCCTCCGAGGACGCCGTTTCGCTGAGCCGGACGTTTGTCCTTCTGCAGGACCAGCTAGGGCGGCTGCTGGCCTCGCTCCAGGAAAAGCACCTGCCCACCCCGGCCGAGGTCGGGGCCGTGCTAGAGCCGATCCGGGACTGGCGCTACACCCGCTTCGAGAACCGCCACCGGGGCTCGCGCGAGGAGATCCGCAGCCAGCTCGAGCGTTACCTCGAATACTTTAAAGCCGGCGGCGAGATTCTCGATCTGGGATGCGGCCGCGGCGAGTTTCTGGAGCTTCTCCGCGACCGCGGCTTCCGGGGCACGGGTGTCGACCTCAACGCCCAAATGGTCGAATCCTGCCGCGGCCAAGGCCTGCAGGCCGAGCGGGGCGATCTGCTGGACACGCTGGCCGGCCGGGCCGACGCCTCGCTGGACGGAATCTTCTCCGCCCAGGTTATCGAGCATCTTCCCGCGGCCGCGCTGGAGCGCCTGGTCGAGCTGGCCCAAGCCAAGCTCGCTCCCGGCGGTGTCGTCATCCTCGAGACGATCAACCCGACCTCGGTCTACGCCCTTGTCCACGCCTTCTACGCCGACCTGTCGCATCGCTTCCCCGTCCATCCCGAAGCCCTGCGCTTCCTGCTGGACGCCGCCGGCTTCGAGAAGACGGAGATCCTCTACTCCGGCCGGATCGAGCCCGAGCGCCTGGACCCCGTCCCGGGGACCGGCGACGCCGGCCTGGCGCTCAACCAGGACATCGACAAGCTCAACCGCCTGTTGTTCGGCGCTCCCAACTACGCCGCCGTGGCGCGGAAGAGCTGACTATGGCCGTCTTCGCCGGATTCGACCTCGGGGGCACGAGGCTCAAGTGCGGACTGGTCGATGAGCGAGGCGGGCTCCTGTACAAGACGCAGGAGCCGACGCCCGCCACCGCCGACGGGTTCTTCGCCCTGGTCGAATCGATGTGGGCCGGGTTGCGGCAGCGGGCCGGGGAGCCGATCCGGGCCGCCGGCTTCGGCCTGCCCGGAATCTTCGATCTGGCCAGCCGCCGCATCCTGGAATCCCCCCACACCGGCGGCCTCGACGGCATCGAGATCGAGGCGGTCCTGGAGCGGCTCCTGGGCGTGCCCGTCCGGGCCGACAACGACGCCAACCTGGCCGCTTTCGGCGAATGGCGGCACGGCGCCGGACGCGGGGTCGCGAACCTGATCCTATTGACAATCGGGACAGGGATCGGGGCCGGGATCATCGCGGACGGAAAGCTCCTTCGGGGAGCACGCGGCTACGCCGGGGAAGTCGGCCATATGTCGATCCGCCCCGACGGCGAGCCCTGCGCCTGCGGCGGGCGCGGCTGCCTGGAGACCGAGGCATCGGCGCGGGCGATCATCCGCCGGTATCGGGAAGCCGCGGGGGCCGACGGACCGCTCACGGCCGAGGAAATCCAAGCTCTTGCGACCGCCGGGGACGATAAGGCCCGTATGGCCATTGCAGAATCGGCTCGCTGCTTGGGCCTCGGACTCGGCATCCTGATCAACCTCCTTAACCCGGAAAAAATCCTTCTCGGGGGAGGCGTTCTGGGCGCCGGGGACGACATCATCCGGCCGGCAGCCGAGGAAGCCTCCAGAAGAAGTTTTAAAAATGCATATAAGGCCTGCCGAATCGAGCGGGCCGCCCTGGCCAACGAGGCCGGGATTATCGGCGCAGCCGCCTGGGCCGCCGAGCCGGCGGCTGGAATAGATTCAAGTCGAGGCAACGATTGAGAGCCGATGCGTGTATGAAAATAACGAGGAGATCTCATGAATAGAAGCACCCTGCGCGCCGTCATCCTCCTGTTCCTGGCCCTAAGCCTGGCGGGAACCCTTTCGGCCCAGAACCCGACCGCCTCTCTTCGGGGACGGATCACGGACCCCGCCGGGAAGCCCCTGGCCGGGGTCTCGATCCTAATCCTCAGCCCGTCCTTCCAGGGCCAAGCCGACGCCCTGACGGAGGGCAGCGGCGCGTTTGATTTTCTGGCCCTGCCCCCGGGTGTCTACGAGCTTCGGGCTGATCTGCCGGGCCATAGATCCATCGTCCGCAGAAATATCCTGCTGCGGGCGGGACGGACGGTCGAGCTCAAAATCGCCCTCGAACCTTCCGAGGTCGAGGACGACGCGATCGTCGCAACTCCCCTCCCCGGCATCGACGTCTTCTCCGCCCGAAGCGGCATCGTCCTCTCCTCCACTCTGCTGGAGGCGCTTCCCCTGCACCGCGACCTGCGCGACATCCAGGCCATGGCGCCGGGAGCCGTCGGCGAAGGCCGGCCCTTCGACCGGGCCGTCTCGATCCAGGGCGGCAGCGCGCGCGGGCAGAGCTACGTCCTCGACGGCGCCAGCCTGACCGATCCGTCTTCGGGCTTCCCCATCGGCAATCTCAACGTCGACATCATCGACCAGGTCGAGATCATCTCGACCGGCAAACCGGCCGCCGAAGAGCCGGGCCGGGGCGCCGCGATCCATCTCCTCAGCAAGTCGGGCGGCAACGCCTTCGCCGGCAGCTTGGGCTTCTACCTCTCGGGCTCGGCCCTGAGCTCGGATGGATTCGACGCCGCCGCCGTCCAAAGCTTGACGCTCGCCCCCTCGGACAAATACTTGAGCCTCAAGGATTTTTCCCTGAACCTGGGCGGGCCGCTCTGGGAAGATCGGGCCTGGTACTTTCTGAACGTGCGCCGCGCGTTCTCGACCCAGCCGAACCCCTATGACCCCGGCTCGCGCCTGGCCGGGCTGGGCGTCGGCGACGCCTCGAGCTTCGACCGCGACCAGTCCGAATGGATGTTTTTCCTTAAGGCCACCGTCAACGCCACGGAAAAGATCCGCTACACGGGCTCTTTCCATTGGGCCAACCTCTATCAACCCGTCGACGAGGCCTCCTTTGCCCCCGGCACGGCCTTCGACGCCACTTGGATCCTGGACCACGAAAACTCCTACGCCACCAGCCATCTCGTGACGTTCGACCTCTCGCCCAAGGTCCGGGTCGAGGTCCGCGGCACCTATATCGAGCGCGACGTGCCGCAGCTCTCGCGCGACAGCCTCGAGTACACGAGCGTCGATTTTTCGCGCCAGGTCACCTGGGGCGCCGCTCCCTACAGCATCAAGAACGCATTCAAGCGGTTGTCCGGCCAAGCCTCCATCACCGCCTTCCTGGATAGATTTCTCGGCGCCGACCACGTATTCAAAGCCGGCGGCGGGATCGAGCAATCCGATTCCACCCGCGATTGGTGGCGGTCCAACCCGTATTATTCGCTCTGGTATGACTGGGCGGCCGATAATCCCTACTACGTCGATCCGCTCAACAAAATCGGCCTCCTCCGCATGACCGCCGGTCCGGGAGCCGAGGCCTACTGGAATCCGCAGGACAGCTTCCGGCGCTTCTCGGCCTTCGTGGAGGACGGCATCAAGACCGGCCGCCTGGCCCTGAACCTGGGGCTGCGGTTGGACTACAGCCTGGAGTTCATGCCCGCCCAATCCAGGCCCGCTCTGAGCTTTAATTACGCACCCGAGCTGATCGCCGTCGACCTGGGCGACAACGACCTGCTGGGCGCGCTGATTCAGCGCTTCACCGACGCCGGCGTCAAATCGCCCTTCGATCTGGTGACGATTCCCTATAAGAAAATCGTGGAGTACCTGACCTTGGCGCCCCGGGCCGGCCTGTCCTTCGACATCTTCGGCGACGGGTCCACGGCCCTCAAACTCTCGTTTGCCCGGGATTACGAGTCCCTCTGGACGGGGCTTTACGGGACCGGCCACCTCTTCAATCCGCAGGTCGTCGAGTGGAACTGGTACGACCTCAACGGCGACAAGCACATGGACCTGCCCGGCACGGACGAATACGTCCTGACCTCCGCGGTCACCCAGGACACGGCCCTGAACATGTTCAGCTACGTCGACGCCTCCGGCGTCGAACACACCGTCAAGCCGCCCCGCCTGGACACGTTCACGGCGGCCCTGGAGCGCGAGGTCATGGCCGACCTCACCATCGGCGCCCAGTTCACCTTTCGTAAGACCTCGAACCTCATCTCGCTCATCGACACCGAGAACGGCTACGACCCGACGGCCCGGGACGAGAAGGGTCTCATCTGGCTGCCCATGACCGTGACCGATCCCGGCCGGGACGCCACGCTCGGCACGGCCGACGACAAGTCGCTGACGGTCTACGGACTGCGAGCCGACCGGCCGACGCCCAACTACCGGTATGCCAACATCCCCGAGGCCGAGCAGAAATACATGGCCGGCATCCTGACCTTCGACAAGCGCCTCTCGCACGGCTGGCAATTGGCCGGCTCCCTCGTCCTCAGCTCTTTCAAGGGCAATCTGGGCGCGGACGCGGCGGCCAGCTACGCCTCGACCTCTCGCTTCACCGATCCCAACGGCCTGACCAACGCCTCCGGCCCGCTCTGGCTGGACCGGCCGTTCCAGGCCAAGATCATGGCCGGCGTCCAGCTCCCCTACGAGTTCTTCCTGGGCGCGTATTTCCGGTACCTTTCGGGCGCCCCCTACGGTCGGAGCCTGGCCCGGGTCTACTTCCCGGAAGGCTACATGGGGTACGGAACACGCACGCCCTACGTGACCGTGGCGGCCGAGGCCTCGGGTGTCGGCCGCGAGCCGGCCTTCAGCAGCCTGGACCTCCGCCTCCAGCGCGGGTTCCGGATCGGCCGGGCCGGCAAGCTGGACCTCTACCTCGACGTCTTCAACCTGTTCGGCTCGAGCGCCCTGCTCGAAGACGCCGATCCGGCGGGCGTCCTGCGGTCGGACCTGTCGACGCCGACCTACACGGTCTCGTCGACGTACGGGTCCATTCTCTCCTATTACGGGGTCCGCTCGATCCGACTCGGAGCGAAAATTAATTTTTAATTGAAGTCGATCGACTTCTTCTGCGCTTCCTTGGAGGTCGCGTTGACGACCGTGATCACGAGCTGGTCCTTGCCTTGGCCCAGTTTGGCGATCCGGGCCTCGTCGAGGATGTCGACGGGAATATACATGGTGAACAGCTCCCCGCCCCGGGCCGCCAGCTCGGCCTCGGCCAGGCTGACCGGGAAGGACGCCTTGTTCTCGAAGAGAAGCTCCCGGCCCGCGGTCCGGACTTCGACGGCCACCTCGAAAGTCGTCCGCAGGGTCTTGGCCTCGGAAGTGAACCAAATGCCGCCGTACGGCAGGCGCAGCCGCAAGCGGGCCGCGATCCGCTTGGGCCCCCGCTCGGCGAACACCAGCTCGATCTCGTAATCGAAGCGCTTGGATCCGGGCTGGAGAATGCCGGGAGCCGGACGGCCGCCCTTGGAGGAAGCCGAGAGCTCGGCGATATTGAGCTCGCGGATCGGGGTCAGGTCGAAGGTCATCTGGCGGTAGCGGCCGGTGCACGACTGGTCGACAAAGACGACCGGGAAATTGGCGTAGAACCAGATCTCGCTGCAGCGGCTCTGGTTCTCGAACCCGGATGGCTGGGTCTGGCGCTCGGAGGGAGGCCCGTAGAGGATGTAGACGCGGCCGCGGTCGGTGGCGTAGCCCGGCTGGCCCTCGCCGGGGAAGAGCTTGGCCGCCGCTTCCACCCGGATTTCATATTCCACCCGCAGCTCGTTCTCCTCGGTCGTCGGGTCCGGGTCGCGCCGCTTCCAGAAGGCCTCGATGAAGGCCGGCTTGTCCGCATCCGGCGCGGCCAGGAAGTCCCGCCGCTCCTCCGAAGTGATCAGGTAGCGGACCTTGGCCAGGAACTCGGCGTTGGGCGGAGTCAGCTCCTTCTCCATCCGGTATACCGAACAAGCGGAGAAGAGCGCCGGAAGAAGGAGGATCCAAAGCAGGGTTCTCGACCTCATGGTGTCTCCTTACGGCGCTAGAGGGCGCTGGCCTTGGCGTAGTACCGGTTGATAAATTTCTCCTGCACGGCGAACGACCAGTGGGTGTTTCGGATATGGGCCGCCGCCTCTTCGCGCCGGCCGTCGCGGATCAGGGCTAGAAGCTCGGCGTGCTCGCCGATCGAGGCCTGCTCCCATTCCTTAACGAAGCCCTGAAGTCGGGGGAAGTCGTACAGCCGCTTCTTCAGCAGCCTGACCGTCTTTTTCAAGCCCTCGTTGTCCGAGAGCCCGAGGAAGACGTCGTGGAAAGCCAGGTTCTTGCGGTAATACAGGTCGAAATCGTCGCGGGCGATGGCGGCCTTCATCTCGGCGTTAAGTTTCTCCATTCGCCGAACCTCTTCCTCCCTTAGGCGGGGGAAGGCGGTCCCCAGGGCGGCGCTCTCCAGGGCCCCGATGATCTCGTAGAATTCGCGGATCTCGCGCAGGGTCAGGACGTTGACCACGATCTTGCGGCGCGGCAGGATGGTGACGAACCCCTCCATCTCGAGCTGGAGCAGCGCGTCGCGCAGAGGCGTTTTCGACACGCCCAGGCGCTTGGAGGTCTCCTCCATGTCGATGGCCGCTCCGGGGCGCAAGCCCCCCGTCCGCAGCTGCTCCCGCAGATGCTCGTAGACCTGCTCCTTGAGCGATTTGATGGTCAGAATGGGTTTCGGGTCCGTCAATCCGCCTCTCCGCCGGGACAATCCGCATCGCCAAGTATAAGCGAACGGGGAGGAGGGTTTCAACTTAGGGATGACCTTGGGGCGGGCTCGCGTCTGTGGGATAATACGCCGACGACAAGGAGATTCCGATGATCGACATCCGCAACGTCTCGAAGAGCTACGCCAAGGGTCGGGTCAAGGCCATCGACGACCTGACGCTGACCGTCCGGCCGGGCGAGATCTTCGGCTTTCTCGGCCCCAACGGCGCGGGCAAGACGACCACCATCAAGCTGATCGTCGGCCTGCTCCGGCCCGACAGCGGGACGATCGCCGTAGCCGGCTGGGACAACCAGCGCGATCCGCTGAAGGCCAAGGAAGTCACGACCTACGTGCCGGACACGCCCGAGATTTACGAGCGCCTGACCGGCCTCGAATACCTCAACTTCATCGGCGACGTCTACGGCGTGCCCAAGGCGGAGCGGATCGAGCGCATCCGCGAGTGGCTGGACGTCTTCGAGCTGTCTTCGGCCGTGTCCTCCCCCATCCAGAGCTACTCCCACGGCATGAAGCAGAAGATCGTGCTCATCGCCGCGCTTCTCCCCGCCCCCCAGGTCATGGTCCTGGACGAGCCCATGGTCGGCTTGGACGCCCGGGCCGCCCATCACATGAAGGAGATGATGCGGCGCCACTGCGATCAGGGCGGCACGCTCTTCTTCTCCACCCATATCATGGAGGTGGCCGAGCGGCTGTGCGACCGGATCGGGATCATCCACAAGGGCCGGCTGATCGCCTGCGGAACCATGCCCGAGCTGCGGGCCCTCAACGCGGCCGAGCAGTCGCTGGAATCGATCTTCCTGGAGCTGACGGACAAATGAGAAAGCTCCTCTGCCTTGTCCGGGTGGCGCTGCGGGTCAATTTCGGGTTATCCGTCCTGCGGCCGCGGGAGATCCTGAAGAAGAAGAAGGATCTTTGGATGGTTCCATTGATCGGGCTCGGGCTGGTCGGCTTGGCCCCCGTCCTGATCTATTATCTTAAGGGCCTGCGCTGGGTCTACAACCTGCTCGTCCCGATGGGCCAGCAGGCGGCCGTCCTGACCTTCGGCCTGCTGGCCGGTCAGTTCCTCATCCTCGTCTTCGGGTTTTACTATGTCATCTCCTCCTTCTATTTCTCACGCGACCTGGCGCTTCTCGTCCCTTTGCCGGTGACGCCGACCCAGGTTTTGCTGTCCAAGTTCACGGTCATTCTGGTCAACGAGTACATCACCGCGGCCCCGCTCGTCCTGCCGGTGCTCATCCAGTTCGGCCTGCTGGCCAAGGCCGGACCGCGCTACTGGATCGAGGCGGCGTTCGTCTACCTGCTGCTTCCGGTCATCCCGCTCTCGGTCGTCGCTCTTCTGGCCGTCGGACTGATGCGGACCGTCAATGTCGGCCGCAAGAAGGACTTTCTGATCGTGGCCGGGAGCCTGGTCCTGATGTCGGCCGCGCTGGGCGGACAGTATTGGCTTAGCCGCTCCATGGGTTCGTCGGTCGATCCGCAGGCCATCATCCGTCTGTTTACCTCGCCCGACGGACTGGTCCAGACCATCGGGGCCCGCTTCCCGCCGAGCGTTTGGGCCACCCGGGCCCTGGCCTTCGGCTTCCAGGCGCCCGGCCCGGTGGGAGCCTTCTTCTACCTGGGCTTCTCCCTGGGCCTGTTCGCAGGCATCATCGCCGTGGCCCGGCTCTTCTTTTACCGCGGGCTGATCGGCCTGAGCGAACGGACCTCACGGCGCAAGACGCTGACCCGGGGCCTCCTTGATCGCAAGGTCTCCGGCGGCCGGCGGCCGGTGCGCGCCCTTTTCCTGCGGGAGCTTCGAATCATGAACCGGACGCCGATCTTCCTGCTGAACGGCGTGCTCTCGGCCGTCCTCATCCCGATCGTCTTCGTGGTCATGGGCAAGACGGGGGGCGGGAGGGGCTCGGATTCGGCCCAGCTCGTCGGCCTCCTGGCCTCGGCCAAGCCGGCCACGGCCATGCTGGGAACAGCCCTGTTCATGACCATCTGCGCCTGCCTCAACGGAACGGCCTCGTCCTCCTTCTCGCGGGAGGGCGCGCAGTTCTGGATGTCCAAGATCATCCCGGTCGCCCCCCGCGATCAGGTCAAGGGCAAGCTCCTCCACTCTCTGACCATCGCCGGGCTCGGACTGATTGCCGCCGCGGCGGCCGGCGCCTTCGTCTTCGGGATCAAGCCCCTCTATCTGGCCGGGGCGCTGGCCGTGGCCTTGCCCGCGACCTTTCTCCTGACGGCGGTCAGTATGATGATCGACCTGGCCCGGCCGCTCCTCACCTGGACCAACCCGCAGAAGGCCATCAAGCAGAACCTGAACGTCCTGCTGGCCTTCTTCGCCGATGCGGGGGTCCTCTTTCTGGGCTTCTGGCTGGTCATGGCTTTGGTCAAGACGGGGATGGGGACGACCGCCCTGCTGGCGGTAGTCTTAGCCGTTTTCCTCGTCCTGGGCGGAGCGGCTTATGTCCTGCTGGCCGCCTTCGCCGAGCGGCGCTACCGGGCCATCGAGACCTGATCCATTCGCGGCGACAAATCCTGATTACCAAACGATCTTCGTCCAATTCCGGGGAGTTTCAGGCAGTTCGGGGTGTCGGCCGACGGCGAAATCGCGAGGGCGTCGCCTTTTTCCACAACTCTCTGAGGGAAGCCATCGGCCGCCGAGGGCTGTTTGAGCACGCAACCATCTAAGGGCATCGAAACGGAGTGGGTGGTCTCCAAGGCCGGGCGATCTCGAATGCGGAGTTCCGAGGCGCCGAAAAGAGCTGTGGGAAAAGGCGAGAAGAGCCCGAAGCCGCCCTCGCGAGGACTGTTGAAGCAACTGTCCTGGCGAGGACTATCAAAGCATTGCCGGGACGATACCCCGAACCGCCCTCCCCGGAATGGGGCAAGGTATTGATTACCAGAATATGATGTAAAGAACGACGGTGGCCGCGATCACGAGGGGCCCGAGCCATTTGACGGCCCGGGCGGGAGTCATGTCGAAGCCCTGCAGGACCGGCATCGTCACCGGGACTTTGAGCGGCTTGAGGGCGGTCATGACGGCCAGAACGACAAGCAACACCACGAAGGTGATGGCCATCCGGTTGAGGAACGCGATCGACCCGAACTTCCACATCAGCAGGCCGTAGATCGGGGCATTGAGAAGCAGCGAGACCACTCCGGCGGCGCGCGGCGCCTTCTTGACGAACAACCCGAAGACGAAGGCGGCCAGGATGCCGGGCGAGATGAAGCCCTGGAATTCTTGAATGTAATTGAAGATGCCCTTGAACTTGGGGTTGCCGAGCTGCGGGGCGATGAAGCAGACGGCGACGACGAAGACCAGGGTGGCCCAACGGCCCAGCCGGACGATCGTCTTCTGGCTGGCGTTCTTGTTGAAGTGCCGCTTGTAGATGTCCATGGTCAGCAGGGTGGCCACCGAATTGAGGAGCGACCCCAGAGTGCTGATGACCGCTCCGGCGATCGCCGCCAGGATGAATCCCCGGAGGCCGGGCCCGACCAGGTTTTTGATCAGGAGCGGATAGGCCTGGTCGGTCGTGGCGCCGGGGGCCGTGAGCTGGGCCTTGAACAACTGCCAGGAAATGATCCCGGGCATGATGATGATGAATGGGATGGTCAGCTTCAGGACCGCCGCAAACAAGATCCCGAGCTGGCCTTGCTTGAGGCTCTTGGCGGCCAAGGTCCGCTGGGTGATGAACTGATTCAGCCCCCAGTAATAGAAGTTCGGGATCCACAGCCCGATGACCAAGGTCGTCCAGGGGATGATGGGATGGTCGGACGGCATGATCATGTGGAGCTTGTCGGCGTTGGCCGCAGCGAAGGAGCTGACGCCTCCGACCGCCTTGAGCCCGATGATCAGGGTGACGAGGCCGCCTATGATTAAAGCCGAGCCTTGGAAAAGGTCGGCCCAGGCGATGGCCTTGAGGCCTCCCCAGGTCGTATAGACGGCGGCGATGACCCCGATCACCCAGACGGCCTGGGTCAGGTTGACGTCGAAGATCGTGTGCAGAGCCAGGGCGCCGGTGTACACGACCGCGGCAAAGCTGACCAAGACGTAGATGATCAGCAGATAGCCGGCCATGAGCCCCCGCGCAGCCGGGGTGTAGCGATACTCCAGGTATTCGGGAATGGTATAAATGCCGGCCTTGAGGAACTTGGGCAGGAAGAAGATGGCGACCATGACCAAAGTGATGGCGGCCATCCATTCGTAGCTGGCCACGGCCAGGCCGGCGCTCCCGGCCCCCTGCCCCGACATGCCCACGAACTGCTCCGTCGAGATATTGGCGGCGATCAGCGAGAATCCGATCAGCGGCCAGACCAGTCCGCGGCCGGCCAGGAAAAAGTCCTCGCCCGAGCGGCCTTTGCGGCTCTTGTACATGCTGACGCCGATGACAAGGGCGAAGAAAGCGACGAAGACGGAGATGTCGGCCCAGTGCAGATTCATGGACGGCTCCTTGGGCGGCCGGGATTGGCCGGGATGGACGCGCGGGAACGCTTGGCGATCACCGGCCATTATTATATCCGCCCGTCCGGGCTTGGCAACCGCCCGATTTCGAATACAATAAAGGAGCCGCCGGAGGAGCACGATGACCGAACGCGAAGTGGTTCTGGCCGCCCTGCGGGGTGAGCGCCCGCCCTACGTGCCTTGGTCGTTTCGGTTCACCCGCGAGGCCCGCGACGTTCTGCGGTCCCACTTTGGAACGGACGATGTCGAAGCGGCCGTCGGCAATCATATCCTGGAGCTGGGAAGCGATATCGGCTTCTTCGAAGACATCGGCCGCGGCCGGGTCCGGGACGCCTTCGGCGTCGTCTGGGACCGGACCGTAGACAAGGACATCGGCAACGTCGAGGGGACCGTCCTGCCCGGCCCCAGCCTGGCGGGCTACGCCTTTCCCGACCCGCTCGATCCCCGCTTCTTCGCCGACATCCCGGACAAGATCCGGCGCGCCCCGAACCGCTTCCGCCTTTTCTGCCTCGGATTTTCCCTCTTCGAGCGGGCCTGGACGCTGCGCGGACTGGAGAACCTGCTGGCCGACTTCGTCGAAAACCCCGATTTCGTCCGCGACCTGCTGAACGCCGTGGCCGATTATGCCGTGGCCCAGGTCCGGGCCGCCTTGCGTTACGACATCGACGCCGTCTATTTCGGGGACGACTGGGGCCACCAGACCGGCCTGATGCTGGGCCGCGCCAATTGGCGGGAGTTCATCAAGCCGGTGCTGGCCCGGATGTTCCGGGAAGTCACGGCCGCCGGCAAGCTCGTCTTTCTCCACTCCTGCGGCAAGGTCGACGAGCTGTTCGACGACCTGGCCGACATCGGGCTCTCCTGCTTCAATCCCTTCCAGCCCGAGGTCATGGACATCGCCGCCCACTATGCCGGCCGGCGCGGCCGCCTTTCATTCTGGGGCGGGCTGTCGACCCAAAAGACGCTGCCATTCGGGTCGGAGGCGGACGTGCGGCACGAGTCGGAGCGGCTGCTGGCCATGGGGGCCCGCGGCCACTACATCTTCGCCCCCGCCCACGCCGTGGAGGGCGACGTTCCCCTGGCCAATATACTGGCCTTCATCCGGGCCGCCCGGTCGCAGCCGGGAGCCCCGGGGTTCGACGACAAGCCTCGCCCGGTCCCCTGGTTCCGTCCGCCCGACGACGATGATATCATAGGCGTATGAACCGCGATCACCGATTGGCCCTGCCCGCCCTTTTGCTCCTGGCCCTCTCTGCCTGCGCGGCAGCGGTCCCCGCTCCCGACCCGCGGGCCGCCCCGAAGCGCTTCCGCTTCGAGATCGTGAAGGCCTACCCGCATGATCCCGCGGCCTACACGCAAGGCCTGCTCTGGTGGGAGGGCGTGCTCTACGAAAGCACGGGGCAATACGGCGAATCCACCCTTCGCAAGGTGGACCTGGAGACCGGCAAAGTCCTGCAAAAGATAAATCTGGATCCGCGCATCTTCGGCGAGGGACTGGCCTTGCTAGGGGATAAGCTCTTCCAGCTGACCTGGGAAGCAGGCCTCTGCTTCGTTTACGACCG
Source organism: Candidatus Aminicenantes bacterium (assembly GCA_026393855.1). Taxonomy (NCBI): domain Bacteria; phylum Candidatus Aminicenantota; species Candidatus Aminicenantota bacterium. The sequence goes on along the minus strand of JAPKZJ010000009.1, from coordinate 55,059 downwards.
GGCGTCCTTCAGGCGCCTGGCCTCGTTCACCTATGCCAGCGAGGGCTGGGGGCTGGCCGTCCTGGGCAAGGACCTGGTCATGAGCGACGGCTCGAGCGTGCTCACCGTCCGCGACCCCGAGTCCTTCGATCTATTGCGCCGCATCCGGGTCGAAGACGACCGGGGACCGGTTTATTCCTTGAACGAGCTCGAAGTGATCGACGGCGAGATCTATGCCAACGTCTATCAGACCGACCGGGTCGTCCTCATCGATCCCGAGTCCGGACGGGTCAAGGCCGAGGTCGACTTCAGCGGCCTACTGCCGGCCGCCGATCATCACCCGACCGTCGACGTCCTGAACGGCATCGCCTGGGACGCCAAGGGCAAACGGCTCTTCGTCACGGGCAAGAACTGGCCGCGTTTATTCCAGGTTAAGCTGGTACCCGCCGCGCGCTGAACGCGGGTTCAGCACGACTTCGTCAGTGTGATGACTGCAAAGCCCGCCATCGTTACGGCTCCGCCGGAGCGATGACGGCAAAGCCCGCGTTGACAGGCCGGCGGGCGCCCAGCTAAGATTCGGTCCATGAAGTCGCGCCTGTTCCGAACTGCGGCCGCTTGGCGGGCCTGGCTCGAGAAGAACCATAACCGGGAAAAGGAAATCTGGCTGGCCTATTACAAAAAGAGCGTCGGCAAGAAATCGGTCACCTATAAAGAGGCGCTGGACGAAGCGCTCTGCCACGGCTGGATTGACTCGACAGTGAACCGTCTGGACACCGAGCGCTACATGCAGCGGTGGACGCCTCGCAAGCCGCAGAGCATCTGGTCCGCCTCCAACAAGGCCAGGATCAAGACGCTCCTGGCCGAGGGCCGCATGGCCGAGTCCGGGCTGGCCGCCGTCCGGATCGCGAAAAAGAACAAATCCTGGAACAAACTCAACGACATCGAGCGGATCGGCCGCGGCGGCGGACCGCCCGGCCACGTGCTCGCCGCCATTTCATCCCGGCCGGAGCTGAGGGAGAAATTCGAAGCCCTGTCCGCCTCCAAGAAGAAGATGCTGTCCTATTGGGTGGCCAGCGCCAAGCGTCCCGAGACGCGGACCCGCCGGATCGCCGAGCTGGGCGACCTAATCGCGACCGGCCGCACACCCGGTTTCAAAGCCAAATAATCGGGGTACAGTATACGCAAGTCCCCAATTCATTCGTCCTGATAAATAGGGATGTACGTATCCTGTCCTCATTTTCAGATGAAAATGAGGATGATTCGGGCTTATACCCCATTTTGCAAGGAAGGAGAGAATAATGAAATGCCTGCGCTGCGGCAAAGACTTTCCGTCGATCTATTATTTCCAGGCTCCCGGCGTCTGCAACGAGTGCTACGACAAGCTGTCGGCCGAGGAGAAGGCCGCCGCACGCCGGCCGGCCGCCATCCAGGCCCTGACCACGACCGCCTTCACCATCGACGGCTTCAAGATCGTCAGGTCGCTGGGGATCGTGCGCGGCATCACCGTCCGCTCGCGCTCGCTCTTCGGCACCATCGGGGCCTCGCTGCAGACGATCGTCGGCGGCAACATCACCCTCTTCACCGACCTCTGCGAACAGACCCGCGAGGAGGCTTTCGAGATGATGGTCGCCCACGCCCAAGAGCGGGGGGCCAACGCCGTGATCGGCATCCGCTACGACGCCACCGAAGTCATGCAGGGCGTCAGCGAGGTGCTCTGCTACGGCACGGCCGTCGTCGTCGAGCCGGTCGGTTAAGTCAGACCTGGGTAGTCAGGAAGATCGGCAGGGTCATGTGGCCGATCTGGTCCTGCAGCTCCTCGATGCCGTCGATGTGGGCATCCTCGTCCTTGAGGATCCTCTCCAGCAGCTCGCGGGTGGCAAAGTCGGCGACCTTGCCGGCCAGCTCGATCCCCTTGTTGTAGCTCTTGATGGCGCCCATCTCGGCCTCGTGGTCGGAAAGGAGCATCTTGGGGATCTCGGCCCCGATGTGGATCGGGTTGAGCTTGGAGACGACGGGCATCCCATCCAGGAACAGGATGCGGCCGATCAGCGATTCGGCGTGCTTCATTTCGTCGACGGCCCGCTTCTCGAAATGCTTATGGAGCTTTTGGTAGCCCCAGTTGGCGCACATCTCGGAGTGGACCATGTACTGACTGACGGCGGTCAGCTCGTCGGCCAACAGGGCGTTCAGCGTAGCGATGAGTTGGGCGTTTCCCTTCATGCGGTTTCTCCTTGGCTTTGGGATGACCCTTTTATTATACCACCATTTGTTGATAGGAATAGGAGGAACTTCGCCAGGGAAAGACCCGGCGCCGGCTCCTGCGGAACGCCGCTTGTCTGTGATAGACTGAACCGGACGCCAAGCCATTCCGATGAACACAGCGCCCCTTCGCGGACCCGCCGCCATCCTGGCCGCCGCCCTGGCGCTCGCCGCGGCCGCGCCGGTCCCTCCCCAGCCCGGCCGCGCCGCCGGATTCGCCTGGACCCCGCTGGCGACGATCCGCGAGCCGGCCTGGGCCTGGGGGTCGGAAGCCCAGACGGCTTTCGAGGGGACCCGGATGTACGTCCCCAACGGATATCCGGGGCTCGCGGCCTACGACCTCGCCGATCCGGGAGCGCCCCGGCTGCTGTTCCGGCTCTCGTCGTTCGAGCTCGGCGGCCAAGCGGGCGCCGTCGCGGCCAAAGGATCCCGCGTCTACGTCGCCCTCCCCGACCGGGCTCAGATCGCCGTCCTAGAGATCGACGCCTCCGGCCGGCCCCGAATCCTCGCCCGCTTCGACTCCTCCCCCGCGGTCGAGCAAATGGAGGTCCGGGGGAGCCTGCTTTTCGTCCAGGCCGGAAGCTACAACTACTATCCCGGCGGAGCGTACGTCTACGACCTGACCCGCAATCCTCCCAAGCCCGCGGGCCTCTACCCCGCCAATCTGGTCGACCCCGGTTTCGCAGTGACGGATGACGGAGTCGTCCTGCTCGCCCGCACGCCCGCTAACGACGGGGCGCCGACCCGGCTCGACATCGTCGACTTGAGTCGCCCGTTCCGGATCGCCCCGCTGGCCCGTTGGCTTTCGCCCTATCCGGGGAACATCGTCGATCTGGACGTCCGGGAGGGCTCGATTTACGCCGCCGCCTACTGGGGCGGCCTCTGGGTGCTCGCGGCCGGCGATTTGTCGCGGCCGCGGCTTCGGTCCCGTTTCGATTGGGACGAGCCCAGGCTCTACTCTCTGGGCGTCCGGGCCTGGCCTCCCTTCGTCGTGCTTGGCGTGGGCGGGCCCGAGCCGGGCGACCAGAAGTTCGTCGTTTATAAGGAGACGCCGTCGGGATTCGAGGTCGTGGCCGAGGTCCAAGCCGAGGCGCACGTCCACTCGGTCGCCCGCAGCGGTCGGCTCCTCGTCCTGGTCGAGATCGAACCCGCGGGGCCGAATCCCAACCCGCATAAGATCCTCCGCATCTACGAGGTCCAGCCATGAGCAAATTGGAAGGCAATCTCTCCCTGTATGGATTGACCATGGTCGCCATCGGGGCCTGCATCGGCTCCGGCATCTTCTTGAGCCCATCGCTCGTGGCCGGCTATCTCTCCTCGCCGCTTCTCATCCTCCTCGTCTGGGGGCTGGGGCTCCTCCACGCCCTGACCGGCTCGCTGACCTTCGCCGAGCTGGGGGCCATGCTGCCCAAGGCCGGCGGCCAGTATGCCTACCTCAAGGAGATCTTCGGACCGCTCGTCGCCTTCCTTTACGCCTGGGTCACGTTCGTCGTCATCAACGGCTCGGGCATCGCCGCCTTGAGCCTGACCTTCGCCAAATACACGGCTTTCATCGTGCGCCTCTCCCCGACAGGGACGCTTGTCCTGGGCGCCGCCGCGATCGCGGTCATGGCCGCGGTCAACGTGGTCGGGACGAAGTTCTCCGACCTGGCGGCCAAGATCTTCAGCGGGCTCAAGCTGGGCGGGCTGGCCCTGATTATCGGGGTCGGGCTGTTTATGGGATCGCCGGCCCGGACGGGAATCCGCCTCAATTTCCATTCCGTCTCCACGACCGACCCCGGCATCGGCTGGGCGGGCGCCTTCGGCCTAGCCTTCGTCGGCGTCTACTTCTCCGTCGGCGGCTGGCAGCACGCCTCCTACCTGGCGGGTGAGGCGCGCAACCCGCGCCGTACCGTGCCGCGGGCCATGATTTTAGGGGCCATCGTGGTGGGGCTTGTCTACTGGCTGGCCAACCTGGGCTATCTGTTCCTTCTGCCCGTGGGCCGCATTGCCGGCTCCTCGGGTGTGGCCGCCGATGCCCTGCAGACCGTGCTCCCCTTCGGGGCGATCCTGATTGCGATCATGATCTCTCTCTCCGCCCTGGGCACGGTCGGCATCAACACCTACTCCGTGCCGCGGATCTTCTACGCCCTGGCCGACGACGGGCTGTTCTTTCCCGCTTTCGCCCGGGTCCATCCGCGCTTCAAGACCCCGGCCAACGCCATCGTCCTGCAGTCGGCTTGGGCGGTCGTGCTCCTGCTCGTCTGGGGCACGTTCGCCAACATCATCACCTACCTCGTTTTTATGGACGGCATCTTCATGCTGCTGACGGGCATCGGGATCATGAAGCTGCGCCGGACGCGGCCCACGGCCGACCGGCCCTACCGGACCCTAGGCTACCCGCTGACCCCGATCCTGTTCATCCTGATGTCGCTCTTCTTCGTCGGCGCCACCCTGCTGGAGAAGCCCGTCCAGGCCTTGGCCGCGTGCGGGGCCTGCCTCCTCGGCTTGCCGTTCTATTTCTATTTCCGGGGCAAGAAGCGGGCGGCGGAGCGCTTGTCCGCCTGACGGAAACGGGGAATCGGCCGGGGACCGCAGACGGCTTCGGCTGATTTCAGTGGGCACCTTCTCCTTTGCCGGCAGCCGATTCGAACGGGCCATTGTAAGCTTTCGCCCTGGTGAGGACGTTATAACTGGAGGAGCGGATGAACACATATCGGGCGGGCGGAGGCAACGGACTATCGAAGCGCCCGGCCCGGGGAATTCACTGCGAAACCAGCTTGGAGAAAACACAAATGAGAAGACTCACGGTCGCTTTATGCGTTCTGGCTTTGATGGCCGCCCAGTCATTTTCACGGCCCTGGGATGAAGCCTCGGCCCTTGAAGTCGCTTCCGGGTACGTCAACGTCGAGGGCGGGCGGCTGTTTTATGAGCAAGCCGGTGAAGGCCAAAACATCGTTCTATTGCATGACGGGATGGTCGACCGGGAAGTCTGGGACGCGCAATTCCCCGTCCTGGCCAAGAATTACAGAGTCGTCAGGTACGATCGCCGCGCCTACGGCAAATCGTCCGACCCGCAAGCTCCCTACTCGGACATCGAGGACCTCAATCGGCTATTCACTCAATTAAAGATCGATCGGGCGACCCTATTCGGCATGTCCTCCGGCGGTGCGCTGGCCCTGGATTTCACCTTGAAGCACCCCGAAAAAGTATCGGCCTTGGTCCTGGTCGGAGCCGTCGTTTACGGCTACAAATATTCCTCTCACATGATGACTCGCGGGGGCCATATGAAATCGCGAGCGGAGCTGTCCGATCCGCACAAGATGATCCGGTATTTCGGCCGGGAGGATCCCTACGAAATCTATGCCGAAAACACCAAGGCCAAGGAAATATTCGTGAAATTGATGGAGGCCAACATCCATCAGCCCAAGGGCGAGTTCTACAAACCGGCCGATAGACCCGCCGCCAAGTTTCTTTCGGAGATCAAGGTCCCGGCCTTGGTGCTGGTCGGCGAATACGACATCCCGGATGTTCACGCGCACGCCGGGGTCATCGAATTCGGCATTCCCGACGCGCGGCGGGAGATCATTCTCAAATCCGGTCATCTCATTCCGTTGGAGCAGCCCGAAGCCTTTAATACGGCCGTCCTGAATTTTTTAAATGGAAAATAGATCCACTCCCGCCGCTCCGCCGGGCGGCCGCGTTTCGATTCGTCCGGCCGCCGACGTTTGACAATAGGATTTCCGGATTTGGAGGATGGGTATAAAGAAAATAATCGCCGCGGCGGTTCTTTTAGGGCTCGGGACAGCCGCCCTGGCCGTTCCGGCTTCGGCCGACGACCATATCCTGGCGGAATCGCGCCGCAGCTATATGGGCCGGACCTACCCGCCCCAGACGAGCGAAATCTGGATCGGCGCGGACAAAGTTTATGCCCGAGCCGGCGCTGTCACGACGATCGACCGCTACGACTTGGGCAAGCGCTGGGTGCTCAACGTCCGGACGATGAAATACCTGGAGGAAATGCTCGGCGCCCCGGTCGTTCCGGAAGCCGAAGACAAGGGCCCCCTCCGCGTCCAAGAGCTCGGCTGGAGCTATGCGCCCTCGTATATCTGGACGGGGAAAATGACGGGCGAGGACAAGGTCATCGACGGCCGGACCTGCGTCAAAGCCCTCCTGACCGGAGTCGCCGAGTACGCCGAAGAGACGCGGGAGATCTGGTTGGCCAAGGACGTCCCGATCGACGCCCGCAAATATTTCCAGAGACTCATCGCGCCCGGGCTCGACGGAACCCTGGCCCGCGTCTACGGGAAAACCTCCGCGCTCCGCGACCGCCTACCGATCCGTTCCATCGTCACCCAGGAACCGCCCATCGCCGGGCGGACGGTTTGGGAGAACGTAATGACCAAGATCGAAACGGCCGCGCCGCCGGCCGGGATCTACGATGTCCCGCCGGCTTTTGTCAAGGCGGCAAACCGCGACGAGTGGCTGGGGCAATGAGGAGGAGGCCATGAGACCCCCGCGCCTGATCATCGTCCTTGCCGCTCTGCTCGGGCTGGCCGGCCTGGCCGCTTCAGCCGCTCCCCCCGCTCCGGACCTGCCCGAATACCTCAGGGTCGAGCTCAAGCGGTTGGAGGAGACCTGGAACATCCTCGACCAATACGCGGCCCGGGTTTGGCCGGGCTGGACAGGCTACCGCGACGTCCCCTTTCTGTTCGAATACGCCAACGGCGTCCGCCTGCTGGTCGGCCATCCCAGCCCGATGCAGGGATTCGAGGTCGTCCCGGGGCTCGAAGTGCAAGGCAAAAAGGTTTACCTGGACCGCCGGCAAGAAATCCCGCTCGACCTCAGGCCGCCGATTCTCGGGGGCGGGGGCCCCCTGATAATGGGCAGCGAAAGGATGGTCAACACCGTCCGCTTGCACATGAGCGCGCTCCCCCCGGCCGCCGAGCCGACCGGCAAAACGGAAGAGAGCCCGGCCGTTAACCCCAGGGACAGCGAGAATCAGATTCTGATCAATATCCACGAGCTCTTCCACTGCTTCCAACACAATGTTTACCGCTACCGCTTCGGCAACCTGCAGACGAACACCGACGCGGACTATGCCGTCTACTCCGAGATCGAAGGGCTGGCCCTGGAGAAGGCTTGGCTCGCCCCGGAACCGGCCGAGGTCAGGGCCCGGGCTGCCGACTTCCTGGCCGCCCGGCGGCTGAAACGAGCCGCCTCCATGACCGCGCTCGAGGCCAACCAGGAATCCGAGGACGACTTGATAGAGGGCACGGCCGTCTATTCGACCACTCGGACGCTGGAGCTGATGAAAGAGGGCGGCTACAAACCCCTCGTCGGGAAGGCGGACGACCCATGGTTCGCCGGCTTCGCGAACGCCGGCGCCTACTTCGACAAGGAGATCAAGGCTCTGATCGAAGCACGCGGCAAATCCATGGAAGCCAAGACGAAATGCTACCAGTACGGCAGCTTCCAGGCGCTTCTGCTGTCGCGGCTCTTTCCGGGTTGGCAGGTTGGCTTCTTTCAGAGCCAGAAGCTCTTGGCCGGCGATCTGCTGACCAGGCTCGGCCTTTCGGACGAAGACCTCGCCGCGGCCGGCGAAGGGTTGAAGGATCGCTATCCGCTGGCCGAGCTGCGCAAGAAACACGGCGACGTGATCGCCAAGCGGGACGAAGCCTGGTGTCGGGTCCAGCGCCGCAAGGGGCGGGCCTTCATCGTCGACTTCAAGCCGGCGGGAGAGTACCTCAACCCCTTGGCGCCGGGCCCCGTCTACGACCTCGGCCTGGTCCACATCTTTCCCGACGGCATTGAAGCCGTCAAGGTCCAGGACGTTCTATTCAGCGGCGCCAAAACCCCAATCGTCCAGGACCAACTCTACTATGTCAAGTGGGTGGACGCCGAAAGAAAATTCGGGGGCAAGGGGTACAAGCTGACCAGCGCCGGCAAGGAGGGCAAGGACGTCTATGTGGACGCTCAGATCTGGACCGGCGGCTTCACTCTTAAGGCGCCCAAGATCCGCGTTCAGGAGACCAAGGACTTCGTCAAGATCACGATCCTGGAGAAGATCCGGACCCCGGCCGAAGCGCGGCGCTAGGCGCCTAGAAGGGTGGCCCGAACCCGATCGACGATCTCGCGCGGGTTCGGCGCCGCCGCCAACCCCTGCATGAAAGCGTCGTCGCGGGCCATCGACCCCAGTTCGGCCAGGAGCCGGACATGGCAATCACTTGGCTGGACCGGAGAGAGAAGCAGGAAGACGATCCTGACGACGCGGCCGGTCTCGGGTTCGTGGATCCCTTTCGCGGCCGAAGCCACGCCCAGAATCGGCTCGTCCAATCCCTCGATCCTGGCGTGCGGCAAAGCCAGGTCCTCGGCCAAATAAGTGGACCCCTGGGCTTCCCGCGAACGCAAGATGTCCCAGACTCTGGCCTCATCGATGCCGGGACTTCCGGCCAGAGCCTGGTGCAGGAGCTTGCGGTAAGCTTCCTCCTTGGCCATCGGCTCCCGCCAGATCACGGCCCGGATCGACGCCTGCTCGAAGGCCGACTTCGAAGCCGGGCGGCTGTCTTCCATCGCTTCGCGCACCAAGGGCGCCGCCCCCTCGCCGACCGTTCCGATCGCCTCGACGCGGTTGTCGGCGACGACCACCGTCAAGCCCCGCGCTTGCCGGATCAGGCATTCGGCGACGTCGCGGCGGCCGATCAGCCGTTTCATCCGGGAGACCGGGCGTGGCCGGCCGATGACGATGTGGCCGATCCGGTATTCCCGGGCGAAGCGGAGGATGGTCTCGACGACGTTCTCCCCTTTGTACGTAAATACAGTCGCCCCCAAGCGCCGGGCGAGGGCCAGAGTATTGGAAAGGATCCGCTGGGTCTGGGCGTCGATCAGCTCGGGGTTCTCGTTGGGCGTCTGGACGTAGAGCGCGTACCAATTGCGGTTCAAACGCCCGGCCAGGCGAGAGCCGTATCGCAGCAGCGCCTCGCTGTTCGGCCCCCTCGATCCCAGGCAGACCAGGACCTGATCCAATCCGGATCGTGATTCCTCGTGGCCGGGATCGCGGCGCCGGACGTCGATCTGGGAGGCCAGCTCGCGCAGGGTCAGCTCACGCAGTTGCTCCAGGTTTTCGGCCCGGAAGAAGGAGGCCAGGGCCGAGGAGATCCGCTCGCGCGGATAGATCTTGCCTTCGCCCAACCGCTTGAGCAGATCCTCGGTCGTCACGTCGACATTGACGATCTGATCGGCGTCGAGGACGATCTTATCGGGCACCCGCTCCCGGACTTTGACCCCCACCGCCCCCTCGACCATGTTATAGAGGCTTTCCAGATGCTGGATGTTGAGGGTGGAGACGACATGGATGCCGGCGGCCAGAATCTCCTCGACGTCCTGGAATCGCTTCTCGTTGCGGCCTCCGGGGACGTTGGTATGGGCCAGCTCGTCCACCAGGACGACGGCGGGCCGCCGGGCCAGAACCGCGTCCAGGTCCATCTCCTCAAGATCAATGCCCCGATAGGGAGTTTTGCGCCGGGGCACGGCCTCCAGGCCGGCGGTCAAGGCCTGCGTCTCGGCCCGGCCGTGGGGCTCGACGTAGCCGATGACGACGTCGATTCCTTCGGCCGCCAGGCGGTGGCCGTCCTGCAGCATCTGGAAGGTCTTACCCACGCCGGCGCAATAGCCGAGGTAGATCTTGAGCTTCCCCCGCTGCGATCTCCGGATCAGGCGTAAAAAGCTGTCGGCTCGATTTCCGATCATCGTGCCTCCTTCCGCGCCGGGGCCGCCGCAACGGGCGGACGGCCGAAGCGCTCGTCCAAAGTTCTATTCAAGCCCAGGACATTGACCAACGGGGCCTGGCCGCGGCCCTCGCGCCGGGCGCGGGACCAGGCCCGCAGCCAATCCCGGAGGATGGCGGGTTCGAGACGGCGAGCCGCCGCCACGCGATCGATCTGGAATTCCGCGCCGGCCAGGGTGATGTGGGGATCAAGCCCGCTGCCGGAAGCGGCCAGGAGGTCGACCGGGACGGGATTCGCGGTTGTCCCACCAAGCTCCGCGATCCGCGCCTTCACCCGGGCCGCCAAATCCGGGCTTCCGGGCGGGAGGTTGCTCCCACCAGCCGCCGAAGCGTTGAAGTCGACGGCCGAGGGCCGCGGCCAAAAGTATTCCGGCCGGCTGAACTTCTGGGCCATCAATGCGCTGCCGACGACGGCTCCGGCCGCATCGCGCACCAGCCATCCGGCGGCGGCGGAAGGGACCACCGCCTTCCCCAGACCGCCGAGGAGCACGGGGTAAATCCCGCCCAGGACCACCAACGAGACGGCGGCGATCCGCAGCGAAGCCGCCGTCTCCCGAATCCATTCGGCCCCTTTTTTTTGGATCATCTCCCAACTCCGTGATAACAACGCGGAAGGGGATATCGGCCAACGGCGAAATTGCAAGGCCGGCGCCTTTTTCCATAGTTCTCTGAGGGAACCTGGCTTATGCCAGGCGCCGAGGGCTGTTTGAGCACGCGACAATCTAACGGATCTGAAACAAAATGGGGGGGCTCCATGACCGGAAAATCTCGAATGCGGAGTTCCGCCCTCGCGGGGACTTTCGAGGCGACGCCCCGACGAGGACTGCGAAGCGCTGAGGCGCCGAGCGGATTGGCCGGGCCGATCAATGCGCCGTCGATAGCGTTCGGATCAAGGATTATAGGAATTCCGATCACGGCGCATAGCATCGTTGCCCCCGACGGTGATCCCCGGCCGCGTATCCCGGAGCCGGGAGATGAACCTTTTCTTTTAATCATGATTCGCCTCAAAAAAGCCCTGCCCAGCCCATCATCCAATCGATCAGCTTAATGCCCAGAAAAGGCGCTATAAGACCGCCCAATCCATAGACGAGGAGATTGCGCCGCAACAGGGCTTCGCCGCCGCGCGGCCTGTATCGGACGCCCCGCAGGGCCAAGGGAATGAGGGCGGGAATGATCAGGGCATTGAAGATCAGCGCCGACAACACGGCGCTCTGGGGTGTGGCCAGGCCCATGATGTTGAGAATACCCAGGCGCGGCACGGCCAAGCGGAAAATGGCCGGGATGATGGCGAAATACTTGGCCACATCGTTGGCCACCGAAAACGTCGTCATCGCCCCCCGGGTGATGAGAAGCTGCTTGCCGATCTCGATGACCTCGATCAGCTTGGTCGGATCGTTGTCCAGGTCGACCATGTTCCCGGCTTCCTTGGCCGCCTGGGTGCCCGAGTTCATGGCCACTCCGATGTCGGCCTGGGCCAGGGCGGGGGCGTCATTGGTCCCATCGCCCATCATCGAGACCAAGCGGCCGGCCTTCTGTTCGCGCCGGATGAAGTCCAGCTTGTCCTCGGGCTTGGCCTCGGCCAAGTAACCGTCCACCCCCGCTTCGGCGGCGATGGCGGCGGCCGTCAGCGGATTGTCGCCGGTGACCATGATGACCCGCAGGCCCATGGCCCGCAGGCGGACAAAGCGGTCGCGGATGCCGGGCTTGAGGACGTCCGACAGCGAGACGACTCCTAGAGCCCGCGGCCCAGCCGATACGACGATCGGCGTCCGGCCGCCGCGGGCCACGACAGCGACGGCCTCCCGCAGGGCGGGGGGAATCGGACCGCCGCGGCGGCGGATATCGGACTCGATGGCGTCGGCCGCGCCCTTGCGGAAGGACCGACCGTCCAACGCGTCCAGGCCGGAAAGCCTTGTTTCAGCGCTGAAAGGAATGAGCAAGGCATCAGCCGGCGGGCGGGGCATCGAAGCGCCGAGCGTCAGCTCGCCCAGGCGGACGATGGATCGGCCCTCGGGCGTGGGGTCGCCGAACGAGGCGATGACGGCCGCCTCCGCCAGCTCGGCCTTGGCGACGCCGGCCAAGGGGAAGAACTCCACCGCCTGGCGGTCGCCGACGGTGATCGTCCCTGTCTTGTCCAACAGGAGAGTGTCGATATCGCCGGCCAGCTCGACGGCCTTGCCGCTCTTGGCCACCACGTTGGCCGCCAAGGCCCTGTCCATGCCGGCCAGACCGATAGCCGCCAGGAGGGCGCCGATCGTGGTTGGAATAAGGCAGACCAGCAGGGCGACGAGCGTCGGGACGGGAATCCGGACGCCGAAAGCCCGACCGATCGGGCCCAAGGCGCCGGTCACCAGAAGGAAGGCCAGCGTCAATCCGGCCAGGGTCACGGTCAAGGCCAGCTCGTTGGGCGTCTTCTGGCGGGATGCGCCCTCGACCAGGGCGATCATCCGGTCGAGAAAGGATTCGCCCGCCCCGGCCGTAATGCGGACGACGATGCCGTCCGAGAGGACGCGTGTCCCCCCGGTGACGCCCGAGCGGTCCGTTCCGGCTTCGCGGACGACGGGAGCGGATTCGCCCGTGATCGCCGACTCGTCCACGGTGGCGATCCCCTCCACGACCTCGCCGTCGCCGGGGATGATCTCTCCCGCCCGTACGATCACGAGGTCGCCGCGGCGAAGGGACTCGGAGAGAACGGACTCCTCGCCGGACGCGGTCCGGCGGCGGGCTTGAGTCGACTGGCGGGTCTTGCGCAACCCCTCGGCCTGGGCCCGTCCGCGGGCTTCGGCCAGGGCCTCGGCGAAGTTGGCGAACAGGACCGTCAGCCAGAGGACGGAAACGACGGCCAGGGTGTAAGCGAATCCGTCCGCCCGGCCAGTGGAACGATCGAAAAGCGCCACAGTGGAGACGAAGGCCCCCATCTCGGTTACGAACATGACCGGGTTGCGGGCCATGCGCCGGGGCGCCAGCATCCGGAAGGCCTCGCCGGCCGCAGCCCTTGTTTGGGCGGGATCGAACAGCCGGGCCGCGGCCTTGGCTCGGATCTCCTTGCGGGGATTCCGCTTGATGATCGGTCCGGCGGCGGCTCTCATCTTTCCCTCATCGTCCCGGGCCGGCCAGAATCTCCGTCACCGGACCGAGGACGGCGACAGGCATGAACAGCAGAGCCCCCACCAGGAGGACCGTCCCCAATAGGATGAAACCGAACAGCGGCGTATCGATGCGGAACGAGCCCGCGGTCTCGGGCGTGGGAGCCTTGGCGGCGAGCCGGCCGCCGATAAGGAGCGGCAGGACGATCGGCAGATAGCGCCCGATCATCATGACCGCAGCGCTGGCCAGATTCCAGGCCGCGGTGCCGTCGGCCAAGCCCTCCAGGCCGGAACCGTTATTAGCCGAGGCCGAAGTGAACTCGTAGAGGATCCGGCTGAAGCCGTGAGCGCCCAGGGGAGGCGAGAACCCGGCCAGCCTGGGGATGGCCGTGAATAAGACCGTCCCGCCCAGGATCAAGATCGGATGCACGAGGAGTCCGAACAGGGCCAGCTTCATTTCCGGAGTTTCAATCTTGCGCGACATATACTCCGGCGTCCGCCCGACCATCAGACCGCAGATGAAGACCCCGATGACGATATAGAGGAACATGTTGATGAAGCCGACTCCGACCCCGCCGAAGGCGACGTTCGTCCACATCCCGACGAGGAGAATGAGGACCGTGGCGGGATGATGGCTGTCCAGCATGCCGTTGACCGATCCGTTGCCCAGGGAAGCCGTCAGGGCGGACCAAAACGGCCCCGCCCCGGATCCGAAACGCAGCTCCTGGCCCTCCCAATTCAGGCTCGCCGGCGCGGCCGCGGGAACGCGGAACACCGGGGAAGGGCGCATCTCCAGCCCCAAGCAGAGGGTGACGTTCACTAAGATCAGGACGGCCATAACCCCGAAGACGACGGCGGCATGGCGGCGCCGCCGGGTCATCCGGCCGAACATCCAGACGCAGGCCATCGGAAGGATCAGCATGGCCAGCATTTCGATGAGGTTGGTCAGCCCGGTCGGGTTTTCAAAGGGATGGGCGGAGTTGGGACCGAAATATCCGCCGCCGTTGGAGCCGATTTGCTTGATGGCCTCGAAGGCGGCCACGGGGCCGCGGGAGATCGTCTGGATCCCCCCTTCCAGCGTCCGAGCCGTCACGGCGCCGCCCCAAGTCATCGGCACGCCGCCCAGAACGAGAACGGCTCCGCCTACAAGCGACAGCGGGAGCAAGACGAAGAGCGCGGCCGAAACGACGTCGCGAAGGAAGTTGCCGACCTTGACGCGGCCGGACAAGCCGCGGGCCAGGGCAGCCAAGGCGGCCAAGCCGGTCGCGGCCGAGAGGAACTGGAGGACCATCAGGCCGTAGATCTGGGCCGCCGGGCTCAATGTGGCCTCGCCGGAATAATGTTGCAGGTTGGTGTTGGTGACGAAAGAAGAGGCGATGTGGAAGATGAGGTGAAAAGACAACCGGCCTTTATGGTCGGGGTTCCCCGGCAGGACGGCTTGCAAGGACAGGATCAGGACGACCAGGACAAAGAGAACGGCGTTGAAAACCAGAAGCGACCGGATGTAGCGGCCGGCCGACTGATCCTCGTCGACGGCCCGGCCGCCGACCGCGCGCAGAATCCGAGCCCGCAGGCCGGTCCCGGCCGCCTCGGGGGAGGGCGATTCGAAGACGACCGCCATCCAACGGCCCAGCGGAAAAGACAGGGCCGACGCGCCCAGCAGAATGACGGCCATCGTCATCAGACTCATGAGATCTCCGCAACGATTCTAGAATTTCTCCGGGTCGATCAGGGCGTAAAACAAGTACGCCAGGCTGAAGACAAAAAGAAGGAGGGCCAGCCATCCGGTCATGGACGCACCGCCTCGACCTTCGGCCCTTCGGTTTCGCCTCCGGCCGCCGGCAGGGTGAACCAGAACATCGTCCCTTGCCCCGGCTCGCTTTCGACGCCGACCTCGCCGCCGTGATGGCGGATTGTCTCTTTGACGATGGCCAGTCCCAGCCCCACGCCCGAAGCGGGGTCCTGTCCGGGGGCGCGGAAGAACGGCGCAAAGACCTGGTCGAGATGCTCGCGCGGGATGCCCCGGCCCGTATCGCGGACACGGAATCGGACTCCGACCGGGTCGCTTTCGGCCTCGATGCGGATCGATCCGCCCGCCTCGGTATAACGGAAAGCATTGGACAGCAGATTATCGAGGACCAGGGCGATCCGGCCCCGGTCGGCCAGGACACGGGGCAGATCCGGCGGCACGGAAGCCGCCAGGGTGACGCCGCGATCCCTGGCCTCGAAAAAATGGCGGTCGGCCGCGTCCCGGACCAGCGAAACCGGATCCACGGGCTGGATGGCCATTTGGGCCCGTCCGGATTCGATGCGATCTATGTCCAGCAGGTCATTGACGATGCGAACCAGCCTCTCGCTTTCGTCGCGGGCCGCGATGGCCAATTCGGCCTGCTTGGGGTTGAGGTCGCCTAGGCTATCGTCAAGAAGCATATGGAGAGACATCCGCAGGGCGGTCAGCGGGGTCTTCAGCTGATGGGAGACGGTGGCCACCACACTTCGCTTGAGCTCAAGCTGCTCGTGCAGATGGGTGACGTCGAGCAGAAGGACGGCCAGGCCGGACGGCTCGTCGGGCCCGCCGGCCGTGGACAGCGGCAGGACGACGGGATGGAACAAGCGCTCGCTCAAGCCGTCGAATCTCTGCAGAAAGCCGGCCGTTCCGTCCTTCGGTTCGGCCGGCCGGTTCTCCGCCGCCGCCCGGTCGATCAGGGTCGTCAGCCAATCCTGGCCCAGGCTTCTGGCGTCCACTCCCGGCTTGAGCCCGAACAACCGGTCGGCCGGCTCGGTCGCCAGCTCGACGCGGCCATCGAGGTCGAGAACGGCGATCGGCGTCGGCAGGGCTTTGAACACTTCCTCAGTGGCCCGGCGAGTTCGCTGGATTTCCAGCCGGTCCTGCCGGCGCAGGCGCCTAAGCCCTTCGGCCATGTCGTTGAAGGCCTCGGCCAAACGGCCGATCTCGTCGCGGCCCTTGGGCTGGAGGACGAGGTCGAGGTTGCCGCGCCTGGCTTCATCGGCAAAGACCGTCAAACGGCGAATCGGCCATAAGATCCAGCGCCGGATGGACAAGCTATAGATGAGGGCGACGGCCGCCGTGGCGATAATGACCATCAGGAGCTGGCGATGGGCCGCCGCGGCCCGGGCCCGGGCCCTGTCGTTGGCTTCAACCATATTGGCCTGATTGAGATCCAGGATGTTCTGGGCCAATCCCTTGAGCTCGAGAAACCGGGGATAAAGGCCGTCGAGATAGAGGGCCTGGCGCTCGGCCAGCGGACGGGAGGCATCGACGACAGCGTCGATGGAAGCAGTATAGGCGGCATAAAGGGCCGGGATTTTTTCGGCTTTCTCCCCTTCTCCGGGAACGGTGATGTTGCGAAGCTCCGCGTCGAGCGCCGCGGCGAAGGTTTTGCGGTTGTCCTCGACCAGCCGGCGGCTCTCGTCCGGACGGCCCATGAAGGAGAACAGGACGCCGCTGTCGATGCGCTCCAGGGCCTCCTTCATGGACTGGCAGGCGATGACGCTCTTAAAGTTTTCGCGCAGGATGACATCGATAGAACGCCCCAAGACGGAGATTTTCGCCATTGTCAGGAGGCCGATTCCCCCTACCAAGACGAACAGGCCGCCAAAACCGAGGACCAGCTTTTGCCTGATACCGAGCATGATGGTGCGCCTCCGGCGAATCTATAATGCAAGCGATGTGCCAGGCCGAAAGGCGAGTTTTCAGGGGGGGAAGAGCGGACAAGGCGGGAACGGGATTGCAGAATGCACGATCGGTCCAGATAAGCCTTGCGAGAAGCAGTGCGGCGGACGCGGGCGGAAGGCCTCAGTCGAACCCGTAGAGCTTCCGCTTCCGCCATAGAGTGGCTTGATCGATGCCCAGGATTTCAGCGGCTTCCTGGAGCGAGCGGGCCGCCGCGATGACGCCGCGGATATGGGCTTCCTCGATCCGTTCCAGGGAGACCAGGGCACCGAGTTGGAGGGCGGGCACGCAAGGAACCAGCCCCGGGGGCAGATGCTCGACGCCGACGAGGCCGGAGGGGCAGAGGATAACGGCCCGCTCGACGACATTGCGGAGTTCACGGATATTCCCCGGCCAATCATAGGCCCGCAGCGCTTCCAAGGCATCGGACGAAAAGGCCAGCCCGGATTTATGGTTCTGGCCGGCGAAGAAGTCCAGCATCTCCGCGGCCAGCGTCCCGATGTCCTCGACCCGCTCCCGCAAGGACGGAAGCTCGATCGGAAAAACGTTCAAGCGATAGAACAGATCCTCGCGGAATGAGCCGCGCGCCACCGCCTCTCCGAGGTCGGCGTTCGTGGCGGCAATGATCCGGACGTCGGCACTGCGGGTTCGGGCTTCCCCGACCCGCTCGAATTCCCGATCCTGTAGAAAGCGCAACAGCTTCGGCTGAATCGAAAGAGGCAGGTCGCCGATCTCGTCGAGCAGCAGAGTCCCGCCTTCACAGGCGGCGATGCGGCCGGGATTGTCGCGGACGGCGCCGGTGAACGACCCTTTGGCATGGCCGAAGAGCTCGCTCTCTAAAAGCTCCGGGCTGAGCGAGGGGCAGGAGATGATCCCCAGCGGTTTGGCGCTTCTGGGGCTCCAAGCATGGATGGCCCGGGCCAGCACGGATTTGCCCGTGCCGCTCGGCCCGCGCAGGAGGACAACCGCCTCGGATCCGGCCACCTGGCGGGCGGTTTCGATGGCCCTCGCCATCCCGGGATTCCAGGTCTGGAATGTGACTTCCGGGTTGGCTCGGCGGAGATCATCCTGCAAGGTCGATAGCCGCCGCTCCATCCGGCGCAACGCGCCCACCCGGTCCGCCACAAGCAGGACTTGTTCGGGCACGAAGGGCTTGGGGATGTAATCGACGGCGCCCCGGCGCATGGCCTCGACCGCGGTTTCGACGGAAGCATAAGCGGTTATGACGACGATCTTGAGCCAGGGCGACTCCGCCAATAAACGGGGAATGAGGTCGAGGCCGTTATCGGTCCCCAACCGGAGATCGACGAAAGCCAAGTCGAAGGCCTGCCGGCCGGCTTCCGTCAGCGCATCAGGGAATCGCCCTACGGCGGTGACGCGATGACCGCGTGTTTCCAGGCAGACAGCCAGCACGCGGCGGATGTTGACCTCGTCGTCGACGACGAGGACATTCAGCCGGTCCTCGGAAATCGACGTCGCGTCTTGATTCATCGGGAGAAGCTCCTCGCGGCGGAGGTCAGGCCGCCGGGCCCATCACCGACGATCATAAGGCGGGGGCCGATGAAGATCAAGCCGGCCGGGAGCTATTTGATATCCAACGGAATGATCCGGGCCGCCCAACCGCCGCCCGGGGCCAACCGGATGGTCAGAGGGTCTTTCCCCAGAAGGCTCTGTTTGGTAAACGTAAAATCGTTTCCGTCGCGGTCGGCATTGACGCCGTCCTGGTAGATCAAGGCCGCGTAAACTTCCTTCTGCTCCAGAAAGGATAGATCCAGCGTCAGCGTCCGCTCGGTCGCATCGGTCATCGCACCGATGTACCAGTCCCTCCCGCTGCGGCGGGCGACGACGACATAGTCGCCGAGCTTGGCGTCGAGCACCCGGGTCTCGTCCCAGACGGTCGGGACTTTTGATAGGAACGCCAGACAAGTCGGCTCGCGCCGATAGTTGGTGGGGGAATCGGCCAGCATCTGGAGCGGGCTCTCGTAGACGACATACATGGCCAATTGATGGCAGCGAGTGCCCTGGCTCATCGGCCGGTTATAGATGATCTGGAAGTTCTTCATTCCCCCGTTCAGCATCGCCCCCGGGGTGAAGTCCATCGGCCCGGCAAACATCCGGGTGAAGGGCAGGGTGACATCGTGCTCGGGGGTGATGTCGCGGCTCCACTTGGAGTGTTCCAAGCCCATGACGCCCTCGCTGGTCAGCACGTTGGGGAAGGTGCGGTAGAGCCCGGTGGGCTTATAAGCGCCGTGGAAGTCGACCAGGAAATGCCGCTTGGCCGCCTCAGCTGCGACCTTGTAGTAAAAATCGACGACCGGCTGATCGTCCCGTTGCATGAAATCGATCTTCAAGCCCTGGACGCCCCAACGGCTGAACTGATCCATCGCCGCTTGGAACTGGTTGTCGAGCGTCTTCCAGACCACCCAGAGGATGACGCCGACATTTTTGGCCTTGGCGTAGGCCAGGACGGCCGGCATATCCAGCGCGGGATTGACCGAGAGCAGGTCGCCCAGCTTGTACCAGCCTTCGTCCAGGATGACGTACTCGATCCCGTTTTCGGACGCGAAGTCGATGTAGTGCTTATAGGTTTCGGTGTTGACGCCGGCCCGGAACTCGACGCCGGAGATGTTCAGGTCGTTCCACCAGTCCCAGGCGACCTTGCCGGGCTTGACCCAGGCGAAGTCGGTGCCGGCGGGCTTGGCCAGCCGGTAGATCATCGGGCTTTCGATCAAGTCCCCGTCGCGGCCCGCGATCATCAGGACGCGCCAGGGGAAGCTGCGCGTCCCGGCCGTCTTGGCCAGGAAGGGTTCGCGCGCGGTGACGACGATGTTGCGGTCGTTGCGGGCCTCCTCCTTGGCCGGATAGGCCGGGAAGACACCGACGAGCTTCATCGGAAAGTCGGCCGAACGGGCCAGATAGAGCCCGGCATAGCTTTCCAGGTCGGCTTCGGTCACCGCCACCTTGGGGCCGCCCTCGACGGCGACTACGGCCGGAGCCGAAGCGAACTTCTGGACGTCGATGGCGCTCAAGGCGACCGGCTTGAAGGCCCTCTCCTGATGGGTCTGGAAGCCATCCTCCTGCGGCCAGTAGACGGTGTGATCGGCCGTGAAAGTGAACTCGGCCTGCTCCGAGACGACAGTGATCGGCTTCTTGAGGGCGGTGGCGAACCGGTAGGCCACGCCGTCGTCATAAGCCCGGACGATGAAGGCGTAGTCGCCCCGGAACTCCAGCTTCAGCTCGTTGAATTTGTCCCGGATTTCGGCCGCCTTCTGACGGACGAACGGCTTCAGGACGACGTCGGACGAGCGCCGCTTGTCGCTCTTGACGCGTCCCGCCCGGCCCAGGACGGTCCCGTCGCCCAGGGTCATCGAAACGGCCGAAGGCGCGATGAGCGGACGGCCTTTATAGAGGACCTCGTAGGTCAGGGTATTGCCGAGGCTGATCTTGACCTCGACGGTCTTGTCGGGCGAGAGAAGCGAGTAGGCCTGAGCCGCGGCCGAGGCCGCGCCGGTCAGGATGATAACGGCGAATAGGCTGGAGATCAGGCGGACGGCAGATTTCTTCATGGTGAGCCTCCCGGGGGATTCCCCCGCATTTTCTTCCAAAGCCGGGG
Organism: Candidatus Aminicenantes bacterium; assembly: GCA_026393855.1. Taxonomy (NCBI): domain Bacteria; phylum Candidatus Aminicenantota; species Candidatus Aminicenantota bacterium. The sequence continues at coordinate 34,663 of JAPKZJ010000009.1, read as the reverse complement.
TGGTTTCAATCCCTCCGCGGGATCCCGTGGGCGCAAGTCCGTGGAAGAACGGAGAATCCCGCTACGGGGCTGGCGCTCCAGAACCCGCTCCAACTTTTGGCCATGGACTTTCTAGGCTGGAGCGCTCGTATCAAAATTGCGTTTTTCGGCCGGCCATGCTATAAGCGGGCGATGTTGCCGACAACCAAAACCTTGCTCGTCATCAACCCCGAGGCCGGGCACGGGAAAGCTTTCAAGATTTTCGAGCGTCTGGAGCCCCGCCTGCGCCAGCTCTTCCCCAGCCTGACCATCCGGCTCTCCGAATACGCCGGGCACGCCGTCGAGATCGGCCGCTGGGCCGCCAAAGAAGCCTTCGAGCTTCTTCTCTGCTTGGGCGGCGACGGGACGCCGTACGAAGTCGTCAACGGCCTTTACGCCGAGGGCCGGCCGGCCCGCCGGCCCGACCTGGGGCTCATCCCGGCCGGGACGGGCAACTCCTTCCTGCGGGACTTCGGCGTCGATTCGCCGGAGGTCGCCATCGACCGCATCCTGGAGGGCCGCCGGCGGCCCGTCGATTTGGTCGAATTCACCTATCTTCAGGGTGCCGCGGTCGAGCGCCGCTACAGCCTGAACATCATCGGGGCCGGCCTGATCGCCGACATCCTGAAGCTGACCAACGAGAAGCTCAAGCCGCTGGGAACCCTGGGCTACAGCCTGGCGGTGCTGCTGCGCCTGGCCAAAGGCATGGACAACCGGATCACCATCACGGCCGACGGCGCCGTGCAGGAGATCCGCGACAGCGCCCTGGTCGTCTCCAATTCCAAGTACACGGGCGGTAAGATGAAAATCGCCCCGGATGCGGACACGGCCGACGGCAAAGCCGACCTGATCGTCTTCCGGCAAGTGAACCGCCGCGAGATCCTGGCCATCTTCAAGCGGGTCTTCGCCGGGACGCACAAGGCCCACCCCAAGGTCGAGACCCTGCAGGCCTCCGAAATCACCGTCGAAAGCGATCCCCCGCTCTTGCTGATGGCAGACGGGGAGCTCCTGGGCACGACCCCCCTGCGGCTCAAAGTCCTGCCCGCCGAGCTGACCCTGCTGGCATGAAACGGATCCTCGAGAGCCTGCGATCGATCCTGCTCTGGATCGTCGCCTTCCCGGTCTTCATCGTCTGCGTCTCGAGCATCCTGGTGACAGCCCTAGTCTACCGCGGGCGTCGCCTGGAGCCGCTGATCAAGTGGTCGTGCCGTCTGATTCTGTTCGCCGCCGGCATCCGGCTGCGGGTGAGGGGCCGGGAGCACGTCGAGCCCGGACGCCAGTACATCATCCTAATGAATCACGTCAACCTCTTCGACCCGTTCGTCTTCTACGCTTCGTTTCCGGGCCTGGCCCGCGGGTTGGAGGAGGAGCGGCATTTCAGCTGGCCGCTCTACGGAGCCATGCTTCGACGGATCGGAATGATTCCGGTGGACCGCGGCAACAGCGTTAAGGCCCGCGCCAGCCTGGACCGGGCGGCCCGGCTGATCCAGGCCAGGCCGGACTTCTCCGTCCTCGTCCTGCCCGAGGGAACACGCACCCGGGACGGCAAGCTCGGCCGTTTCAAGTCTGGCGCCTTCCGGCTGGCCGCCGCCTCGGGCCTGGATATCCTGCCGATGGCCCAGACGGGGGGGTACCGGATCAACCGCCGCGGAAGCCGCATGATCCGGCCCGGGCGGGTGGACGTGCTGATCGGCCCGCCCATTCCTTCCGCCGGTGTCACGGCCGACAACCACGCTGTACTCTTGGAGCGGGCCCGGGCCTGGTTTCTCAACTACGTCGAGTAAAGCCCCGGCGGCGCCGCGAAGGAATCAGCGCTTCGGGCCCTGCAGGCGCACTTCCTGCAGGCACATCCCGTAGCGGCTTCCGGGCGGCTTGCCGGCGAACTTCGTCCCCAGCCAGCCGTTGGTGAAGTTGGCCGCGTAGCACAGCCACAGCGTCCGGCCGTCCGGGGAGATGAACTTGGACGGGATGTTGACGAAATAGGCCTGCTCGCCGAAGTCCTTCATGTACGTCACCAGCCGCCAGGGACCGGTGACCGCGTCCGACTCCAGGATGTAGGTCGAGAACTTCCAGACCGTGATGCCGCCGTCGGTGACGCACATCAGGTACTTCTTGAGAGGCGCGTTGTAGGTGATCGTGACACAGCCCATGGCGTTGGCCCACTCGGCCAACGGGCGGATGCGCTCGAAATCGCGAGTCCAAACGGGGCGGGCGGCCTCGTCGTGGCCGGCGAAATATTCATAGCGGCTGCCGTCGTTGATCGTCGCCGGGGTCGGGACAACCCGGCAGAGATAAACCTGATCGGCGGTGATCCAGCTCAGGTTGGCCACCCGGTCGGTCATATCGTCTTGTTCGGCGCCGTGCCCGATGAGATAGGCCTTGGCGTCGGGCGAATGCTCCATGTTGCGGCCGAAGTCGACGAAATGGGGGGCTCCGATCTTGACCGGACCGCCCTTGCGGGACGGCTCGGGAAAGAGGGCTCGGCCGGGCTCGCAGGAATGGGGCGGGTCGATCCAGGTCATGCCGAAGTCCTCGGAGATATAGAATCCCGGGGTCGGTCCCAGGACGGGCCAGTTCAGCCCGTAGCCCGCGTTGAGAAGGCCGTAAGTCCCATAGTACCAGATGCCGTTGTGGACCAGGCTGCCGCAGGGGTACCGGCCTTCATAGGGCGCGGGCGAGCCGGGCCGGACGCCCAGCGGCCGGATCTTCAGGCGCAGCGGATCGTCGCCGGTGATGACGGCCTGCCCCGTGGCGGCGTCCTTGCCCGCGGACGAAACGCGAATCTCGTCCACCCGGCCGTCGGTGAAGGGGGAATACATCTTGCCGTCCGAGGCCCAGGACGGGTACCAAGTGTCGGCGTCGGTGTACTCGGCGTGGCGGCCGGTGAACTCGAGGCCGGTGAGCTCAGCGGAAGGCGGGAAGGGACAGTCGGCCGGCGGAGCCGACGGCCAAACGAAGCCGTCGGTTTTTTCGGCCCGGCGGCAGGCAGCCGGGACGAGCATCGACGCCGCCGCGACGATCAGGAGAGCTTGTCCGAGACTTCGGAGATGATCTTCGGCCGAAAAGAAGATTCGACGGTGTGGCTGGCGCATGGGCTCCCCCGATCCTTGTGTCTTCCTTATCTTTCTTTCTACCACAAGCCCGAAAACCCGGTCAAATAAAAGGTTCTTCTCCCATCTCCGGGGCCTGCGTCACAGTGATCGGCCCGGCGGCTTCGGCCTCTTCTCGCGATTTCGCCGTTGGCCGATCACCGTACCGCCTGACCATCCCCCGAAGATGGGAGAAGAACCAAATAAAAGGGGATCTCATTTGCCGGCAAATGGATTCCCGGCGACGACGGCCCCGGGGAAATCACCCCTGGAATCGCCGCCGGGGGGGATGGACGCAGGCGCGGTACGGGCTTATTCTGTTCCCCGCACGACGCCGAAAAGCGCCCGATCCCAGGGCCGTTGCCACGGCGCCCCGGATTGGGCGAAAATAAGGCTAACGCTTAGTCGCACGGAGGAAAAGACATGACCCAAGCCAAAGCCAAAGCCCCGGACAAGGGCATCCAAATCGTCATCGCCGGCGCCGGCGGCTTTATCGGCGGCAGCCTGGCCGCCTACTTCAAGGCCAAGGGCTTCACCCGCATACGGGCCGTCGACAAAAAGCCGCTCCATGACTGGTACCAGCGCGTTCCCGGGGTCGAGTGTCTCTGCCTCGACTTGAGCCAGGAGGTCAGTTGCAAGCGGGCCGTCGAGGGCGCGGACGAAATCTATCAATTGGCCGCGGACATGGGCGGCATGGGCTTCATCGAGCGCTTCCGGATCGAATGCCTCCGCTCCATCCTGATCAACACCCACATGATCGAGTCGGCCTACAAAGCGGGTTGCCGGCGCTACTTCTACTCCTCCTCGGCCTGCGTCTACAACACCGATCTGCAGAAGGACCCCCACGTGCGGGCCCTCAAGGAGTCCGACGCCTACCCGGCCATGTCCGAGCGCGGCTACGGCTGGGAAAAGCTCATCTCCGAGATGTTCTGCCAGGAGTACTGGGCCGAGCGGGGCATGAAGACGTTCATCGCCCGCTTCCACAACGTCTATGGGCCGTGGGGCACCTGGACGGGGGGACGCGAGAAGGCGCCCGCCGCCATCAGCCGCAAGGTCATCGAGGCCGTCGACAGCAAGAGCGGCCGCATTCGCATCTGGGGCGACGGCACCCAGACCCGCAGCTACATGTACATCGACGACTGCGTCAAGGGCATCGACCGCATCACTCACACCGAGGCCCTGATCGCCACCCCGATCAACCTGGGCACAAGCGAGCTGATATCGGTCAACGACTTGGTGACGCTGGTCGAAGGGATTGCCGGCGTCAAGCTGCGCCGGACCTACGAGCTGGACGCGCCGCGCGGTGTGGCCGGCCGCAACTCCGACAACACCTTCATCATGAAGATGCTGGGCTGGGAGCCCGATACGCCTCTGCGGGTCGGGATGAAGAAGACCTTCGACTGGATCAAGGGCCAGTACGAGCTCAAGAAGGCGGGCCAAAAGACGGTCGATTGAATTTCGGCGCCAAGGAAAGCCCGGCCGCTTGGTCTAATGCCAAGATGTCCGCACCGAGCCGGTCCGGCCGCAAGCCCCAGCCCCGGGACTGTATCTCTCCCGAGCCGGTCATCCCCGGTCCGACAGTCCCTCTGACGGTGATCATTCCCGCTTTCAATGAAGCACCCGCCATCGCAGACACCCTTCGCAGCCTCCTAGCCCAGACCCGGACTCCCGCCTCGGTCATCGTCGTCGATGACTGTTCGACCGACGGCACGGGCGACGCGGCCCGCGCCTTCGGGGTCACCGTCGTCCGCCCCCCCGCCAATACGGGCTCCAAGGCCGGGGCCCAGACCTTCGCTTTGCCGATGGTGCGGACGCCGTATGCGATCGCCCTGGACGCCGATACGACGCTCGCCCCGGACGCGATCGAAAGGCTTCTCCCCGCCTTCGAAGATCCCCGGGTCGCCGCCGCTTGCGGCAGCGTTTTGCCCCGGCGCGTCCGGAGCGTCTGGGAGCGGGGCCGCTACATCGAATACCTTTTCGCTTTCACTTTCTACAAGCGCGTCCAGGACCAGTACGGGACGCCGTTGATCAGCTCGGGCTGCTTCTCGATGTACCGCACCGAGGCCCTGCGCGAGATCGGGGGCTGGCGGAACCGGACCTTGGCCGAGGACGTCGACTTGACCTGGACGATGTACCAGAACGGGTACGCGGTCCGGTTCATCCCCGACGCCGTCGCTTTCCCCATCGAACCGCACGACTTCGGATTCCTGAAAAAACAGCTTCGGCGATGGTCGCACGGTTTCGTCCAGAACGTCCGGCTTCACCGCCGGGGACTTCTCAAAATCCCGTTTCTGCGCTCGGCCGTGGCCGTCGCGCTCTGGGACGCCATCGTCGCCTCGCTCGTCTATCTGCTGTTGCTGCCCGCCATCGCCATTCTGCTCCGGAGTCCCCTGATCCTGCTCGGATACGTCATCGACGTGCCCGCCGTCGTCGTCCCGGTCGTCGTCGGAGCCTGGCCCCGGCGGGAAGTGGGGCGGGCGCTTCTCAGCGTGCCTTGCTTCTTTATTCTGCGGACGGTCAACGCGATCTACTTCCTGGAAGCGTTATGGTCGGAAGTCGTCCGCGGCCGCAGCTTCCTCATTTATGAGAAGGGGCATTAGATGACGGCGGGCGTGCCGGGAACCGGCATCGGCGGCCTGTTCTATCTGGCCGCGGCGCTGCTCCTCCCGCTGCGAGGGATTTGGCGCCGCCTGCGAAGAGTCCCCGTCGCCTGGCCAAAAATCGTCGGGAACACGGGGATCGCCGCCGGCATCCTGCTCGGGATATGGGCCACGGGCTGGATTCTCGGGCTCCTCGTTGTTCCCTCGGCCAAAAGCATCGCGGGAGCGGCTGTCGCGACGGGACTGAAATCGGTCCATGCCCGCAACTTCATCCGCTGGGCAGCCCTGGCGGCCGGGTACATCACCCTGGCCGTCGTGCTCCTGGCCGTCCAAGCGGCCCGATTCTCGATTCGGAAAGACAAGACATGAAAGGCATCCGAATCGCGTTGATGATCCTGGCCGTAATGGTCTTGGGCCTTCCCGCAGCCGAGCAAACGACGGCCCAGGCGCGACTCCTCCAGGCCAAGGCGGCCTACAATGAGGGCAACCGGGTCAAGGCCGAGGCCTTGTTCCTCCAGGTCATCGAGCTCGATCCGGATCAATCCGCGGCCTACTACTTCCTCGGGCTCCTGGCCAAAAGCCCCGCCGGCGCCCTGCCGCGGTTCCGCGAATACACGGCGCTCGAGCCCGGCGATGCCTGGGGCTGGCTGGCCCTCGGCAACACCTGGCTCAAGCTCGGCCGGACGGTCGAGGCCTTGCGGGCCTACGAGCGCGCGGCGCAAACGGCGCAGGAAGCGGAGGACATCAAGCAGGCCCTGGCCAAAGGGAAACTGCGCGCCGCCCCCACGCTCCAGCCCCTGGGCGGGACGTCCGTCGATTCCGACGGAACCCATGTCGCGCGAGCCGGGTTGGCGGGCGACATGGCCTTCCGCGGGGGTTTCCGGCTGGGGGGTCTGGCCATCGCCTCCTGGCTCGACGACGGGACGCAAACCCAAGCGGGGCGGACTTCGATCGAGGAGCTTCTCTTGCGGCTGGAAGGCCGGCCGAGTCCGGTTGTGCGGCTGGAGGCGGGCTTGGGAGCCGCCCGCCATGCCGGCGACGGGAAGAAATCGGGTTCGGCCTCCTGGACCACACCCGAGGCCGAGGTACGCGTCCGCTGGCGGGCTCCGGACGAGGGGCTTGCCCTCGACATCAGGGCGCAAAGAAAACCGCTCATCGCCAACCCGCTGCTGGCTCTGAACAAGGCGGTCTCGAACGAAGCCCGGCTCGGGCTGGACGTCCCGGCCGGCCCGTTCCGGATCAGGGGCACGGGCCGGGCCGGCTGGATCGAAGCCCGCGGCGAGAAGGCCAACCGTCGCCTCCAATCCGGAATCGCGCTCGTCCGGCCTCTCGGCGCGTCCGGCGAAGTCTCCCTCCAAGCCCACTGGCTCGGCTTCGCCCGCGCCTCCTCGGCCGGCTACTTCGCGCCTCGAGCCGTCGAGACCCTCGAAGCCGGGACGGCCTGGGAGATCGGCGGGAACGGTCCGGTCGCAGCTTCCCTCGACCTGGGGGCGGGGATCCAGCGCCTGGCCAAAGCGGGCGAAGCGTTCGGGCTTTGGAAGACGGCCTTGCGAGGCTGGGGGACCATCAGCATCGAGCTTCTCCCGACACTGCAATGGCAGTTGGAAGCAGAAGCTTACAGCGCTCCGTTCGCCCCGGTTGGGGCGGTCACGGCCCCCGGCTGGAAATACCTATCGGTCAGTACGGGTCTGAAGGTTCGCCTCCGCTGAAGCGCCCGGCCCCGGAGCCAGGCTCGGCGAAACGAGGGTTGGAATTCCGGTCCGTTCTTCCCTATAATGAGCGGGAGAATGGAGTCTGAATCTTGATCAAGACCGTCGCCATCGTCGGGAGCTTCGATGACCTCCGCTCCCGCCAGGTCCGTTTCCTGGAGGAGGCGGCCAAGATCGGCGATGTCCACGCCTGGGTCTGGCCGGATGCCGCCGTCAAGAGGATCTCCGGCAAGCCGGCGAAATTTCCGGCCGGCGAGCGGCTCTACATCGTCCAGTCCCTCCGCTTCGTCAAGAGCGCCCGCATCGCCACCGGCAGCCCGACCGCCGACGCCGTCCCGGGTTTGGATGTCGTCAAGCCGCAGGTCTGGGCCGTGCCCGAAGGCGAGATGAACGACGCGAAGCGGACCTTCGGGGCCGGCCTCGAGATCGAGGTGCGGACGATCCCCGAGACGGACCTGATCGCGCTGCCGCCAGCCCCCCCTCTCAACTCCCGCCTGGCTCGCCAGCGCAAAGTCATTGTCAGCGGTTGCTACGACTGGCTCCACTCGGGCCATATCCGTTTCTTCGAGGAGGCTTCGGGCTACGGCGACCTCTTCGTCGACGTCGGCAGCGACGCCAACATCCGGATGCTCAAGGGCAAGGGCCACCCCCTGCTCGGCCAGGACACCCGGCTCTACATGGTCCTGGCCGTCAAGCACGTCAAGCAGGCTTTCGTCGGTTCCGGCTTCGGCTGGCTGGATGCGGCGCCCGAGATCAGCCGCATCAAGCCCGACGTCTACCTGGTCAACGACGACGGCGACCGGCCGGAGAAGCGCGAGTTCTGCGAAGGGCGCGGCATCCAATACGTGGTCCTCAAGCGCACGCCCAAAAGCGGGCTGCCGAGCCGCGACAGCACCAGTCTGCGCGGATTTTAAGCCGGCCATGATCGATTCCGCCCCCTCTCCCGCCGCCGATCCGTTGCTGGCGTACGGCTGGAACGCCCGCTGCGAGGAGGCAGCCGCGATCCATCGCGGCAAGGGACTGGACTTCGGGCGGGTGACGGTGGAGAACCGGGAAACCTACATCCTGATCACGAGGGGGGGCGAGCGCGCCGCCGAGGTTTCGGGCCGGTTCCAATTCGCAGCCGCCTCGCCGTCGGACTTCCCCAAGGTCGGCGACTGGGTCGCCGTCACGGACTATCCGGCCGAGGCCAAGGCCGTCATTCACGAGATCCTGCCGCGAGCCGCCCGGCTGTCGCGCCGGGCCGTAGGCCGACGGACGGAGGAACAGGTCTTGGCCGCCAACATCGACGTCATCGTCCTGGTCCAGGGTCTGGACTTCGACTTCAACCTGCGGCGGCTGGAGCGGCAGATGGTCATGATCCGCGAGAGCGGGGCGGCCCCGGTCGTGCTGCTCAACAAGGCCGACCTTCTGGCCGACGCCGGCGAGGCGGCCGCCCGAGCCCGGGAGGCCCTGCCCGGTGTCGACGTCATGGCCGTCTCGGCTTTGAACGAATCTGGTTTGGACGGAGTGCGCGCCCGGTTGCGGCCGGCCGAGACGCACGTCCTGATCGGCTCTTCCGGGGCCGGAAAATCCACCCTCATCAACAAGCTCCTCGGTCGGGACAGGCAGGCCGTCGCTCCGGTCCGGCCGACCGACTCCAAGGGCCGGCACACCACCTCGCGGCGCGAGCTGATCGTTCTGCCGGGCGGCGCGCTGCTCATCGATACACCCGGGGTCAGGGAGTTCCAGCTCTGGGACACGGAGGACGGGGTGGACGAAGTCTTCGCCGACATCGCCGCCCTAGCCGACGCGTGCCGCTTCGGAGACTGCACTCACTTGCGAGAGACGGGATGCGCGGTCCTCGCGGCGCTCGAAGCCGGGACGCTGGAGGCCGGGCGCTACCAGAGCTGGCTCAAGCTGCGCAAGGAACAGGCCTTCCTGGAAACGAAGCGGCGGGAGAAGCCTGGCTCGGACAAGCAGGCTTGGTCCAAGGCGATCCACAAGGCCGTCAAGACGTTCAATAAGATCGACCCCAAGGCCCGTTTCCGAGACTAGCGCCGAGCGCCCCCTTGTCCTTCAGTCGGTGTGGAATACCTCTTCCAGAGGGGCCCACCATTCCCCGGGGGCGCGATTATCCAGAGGCCGCTGGCAAGGCATGCAGACCGCCCACCATCGCTGAGTCGCCGGGTCTGCCGCCATGCGGGCCATGTCGACTTCGTAATCCTCCCCGATATATTCAAAATAGCTGAACAAATACAGCCGGCCGTCGTCCAGGCGCCGCAGGTAGATCGAATAGTTGCGGATATGGCAGGCCCGGATCATGGCCAGGACTTCGGGCCAGACGGCGGCATGCAGGGCTTTATATTCCTCGGCCTTCGCTTCGTCCAGGCCGATGACGGCGCCGTATCGTTTCATCTCGCCTCTCCCCTCAGGCGGCCGCCAAGCCGCCGATATAGTTGCCGTAGGTCAGGAGCAGGACCGCCGCGACCAGCACCGCGAGCGCCAGTCGGATCATGGCCAGGGTCAGCTTCCGGGACCGGCGCCACTCATGGAAAGCCAGGCCGACCAAGGAGCTGAAGAGCACCAGCATGATCATGTGGATGGCCCAGGATGTGAACTTGTACGTGCCCATGCGGACATGGCCGAGGTTGTAGAAAAAGAACTGGCCGTACCAGAAGAGCCCGGTAACCGCGGCCAGGACGTAGTTCATCGGCAGGCGGGGCTTTATTTGATCCGGGACCTGTACTGGACGCCGGAATTCGCCCCAAGTCTTATGGCGGGCATGCAGGAATAGACAATAGACCGCAGTCGTCAGGAAGGCCCCGGTGTTGGCGAAGATATAGACGACATTGCCGCGGAAGACGCCGGCGCCGTATTGCGTGGCAACGTCGGCGATCGGCTCGCCGGCGGCCAGGGCGAAGCCATAGACGGCCGAGAGGACGCCGGCCAAAAGCGAGAGCAGCAGGCCTTTGGACAGGGAGAACTCGCCCCGGCGCTGCTGGGCCTCGAGATCGATCTCCTTGAGGCGGCCGGCCCATCCGGTTATGGCGATGCCGACCGCTCCGGCCGCGATGCCGGCTACGATCCAGGACGCGCCCGGCTTTCGGAGCGTCGCCCCGAGCGTGCCTTTGACCAAGGGAGGGATGAGGGTTCCCAGCACGGCCGACAACCCGATGGCGACGGCGTAGGTCAGCGAATAGCCGATGTACCGGATGGCGATCCCGAAAGCCGTTCCGCCGACGCCATAGGCGACGCCCAGCAGAAAGGCCGACAGCATCGGCCCTCGCGGCGCGGCCCGGAGCACGGCGGCGAGGTCGGGGATGGTCAGCAGAGCCCCGATGATGGGCAGGGCGAACCAGCAGAAGGCGGCCTGGGTGATCCAGTAGGTCTGCCAGGACCAGCCGTGGATCCGCTTCTGGGGGGCGTAGCAGGTGGCGGCGAAGAACGCCCCGACCGCATGCATCGAGACGCCGAGCAGGAGATTGGGAGAGACCGGGTCCATGGGATCACCCTTCCTCGTCGAACGGCCCGAGCCGGAGCGGGTAGCGCCCGTATTCGCGGACCAATTTGACGATCATGTCGTAGGTCCGGCCCGCCACCCCGCTGGTCACGGAATGATCGGACTGGAAGATGTAGCCGCCGCCTTTGGCCGCGTTGAGCTTGCGCAGGACGTCGCGCCGGATGGCTTCGGGATCGCCGCTTTCCCAGACCTGGATGTCGCCGTTGCCGCAGAAGGCCAGCTGGTGGCCGTAGCGGCGCCGCAGCTCGACGACGTCGAGCCCCGCTTTGGCTTCCAGCGGGTTGTAGGCGTCGACACCGATCTCGATGAAGTCCGGCAGGATCGCGGCCACGTTCCCGCAGCCGTGATAGATGACCGGGAGGCCGGCGGCGTGGGCCAGCGCGGTCATGCGGGCCACCCAGGGCTTGAAGTAGCGCCGCCAGTAGTTCGGCGCCATGAAAGTCGATCGCCGGTAGGCCACGTCGCCCCAGATGACGAACCCGTCGAGCAGACCGGCCGCCGCTTCGATCTGGGCCCGGGTCATTTCCAGGTAGTAGGCCCCGAGGCGATCGATGACCGCCCCCATCCGCTCGGGCTCGGCTCCCATCCAGAGCATGGCGTTCCCCTGCCCGACCAGGCGGGTCAGGCACTCGCTGGACTCGATGATGCTGCCGTAGACCGGGAACTCCGGACGCAGCGAGCGGACGGTCTCGATCCAGGGGGGAGAGTTCCGCTGGAATCCGTCGCCGACGCCGCCGATCTGGTTGTCGCCGGCCTCGAAGAAGCGGCGGCGGTCGGACGGGTCGTCGAACTCGACCCGCTCCAGCTTCTCGAACTCGTCGACCTCCCATGACCGCATCTCGGGCATGGGCAGCTCGAAGCGCTTGTTGATAACGGCCCCGAAGCCGGTTTTGACCACGACCTCGTCCGCCGTTTCGCTGAGCGTCTCGAATGGCCGGATCCAAGGATCCATGTTCGGGGTGGTGACGATCCAATCCAGATCGTAATAGCGGTAGATATCGGTGTCGGGCGGGAGGCCCAACTCGGCTCGCCAGCGGCGGATGAACCCGCCCCAGAAGAAGTCGCTGATCGGGACCCGGTCGGGCTCTTCGTGGCGAAAGGCCTTGCCCATCCGGTCCAGCTTGCGGAGGGCGGCTTCGGCGCGGGGCGCTCCGGCCGGGGCTTGGGCGACCGCATCGGATTGGCTCAAGGCTCCTCCTTCCGGCTCGATAGTCCCTCCCGGCGGCGGCCGGGAGGCGAAGCGCGGCCAGCATATCGTCGGCGGACCGCGAGTGTCAAGGACGCCGGCCGGAATCCGGGCATATTTCTTGCTTAATAACCGAGTGTCGGAGGTTCGCGCCCGCCCGAGGGGTTCTGCTATACTATGGAAATATAAGGAAAAACGATTGCCAAGCTCACCTCGGACACTTCTTCCCAGCGTAAAGAATCTTTCGATCCTCCTGGCGTTTTTAGTCGCACTCGGCTCCGCCGGCCTTGTCCCGGAGTCGTCGGCGGCCGGGCAGGAAATCGTCATCCGGACCCAGAAGCCCCTCCAGCACGAGGTCACAGTCGGCCTGAAGCTGGTCCAAGTCTACGTCACCGATAAAAAGGGCAAGCCCGTCCTTGACCTGCGGAAGGACGAGTTCACTCTTACCGACAACGGCCAACCCGTTTCCATCACCGAGTTCGAGCGGCACGCCCTCGATCCTTCAAAGCTCCCGAAGCTTCCGGCCGAGCCCAAGCCCGAAGCCGCGCTTCCGGCGGCGGCAGCTGCCCCCGAGGCCAAGCCCACCCTAGGCCGCAAGTTCTTCCTGTTCATCGATTTCGCCTTCAACAGCCCCCGCGGCGCTCTAAAGGCCAAGGCTGCCGCCTTGAGCTTCTTGGACAAGAGCGCGGTCCAGGGCGACGAGTTCGGGCTGATCTCCTACTCCGTCGTCAAGGGCCTGACCATCCACGAGTTTTTAACCACCGACCGGGCCAAGGTCCGCCAAGCCCTGGCCGACCTCAACGTCAAAGCCGGCGCCGGCCGGGCCGACGACGTGGAGCAGGAATACTGGCGGCTGGCCGCCGAGGGAGGGGCCGCGCCCGATTTATCGCGCGATCTGTCGGTGCGAAGGCAGGACGCCAAAAGCCAGGCCCGGGCCTTCATCCTCAAGCTGACCGCCCTGGCCAAGGCCTTCCGCTATGTCCCCGGGCACAAAAACCTGCTCCTCTTCTCGACCGGCATCGCCAGCACGCTCCTCTACGGCGGCCAGGCCGGCACACCGATGGGCTCGAGCGGCGTCACCGACCGGTCCAAGTTCGAGCCCCCCGATCACGTCCTGGTCACCGATTACGAGGCGCTGTTCAAGGAATTGAGCGCCTCGAACAGCTCGATCTTCTCCTTCGATACCCGGGAGTCGGCCAAGCCGGCCACGCTCTTCGATTACGACGAACAGACCTTCGGCTCCAAGACCAGCCGCGACATTTTCACGGTGGGCGGCGCTTACCAGAACTCCACCGCCGTGCTCAAGGACGAAAACATCACCGGGCGCTATTCCCTGACCAAGCTGTCCAAGGACACCGGCGGAAAATACTTCGGAAACATCAACGAGTACGAAGGCAATTTGGCCGACCTGCAGGCTCTGACCGGGTCCTATTATGTGCTGGGCTACAGCGTCGGGCAGGCCTGGGACGGCGCCTTCCATGAGATCAAAGTCGAGGTCGCACGTAAAGGGCTGGAAGTCCGAACCCAGAAAGGCTTTTTCAACCCCAAGCCGTTCACCGAATACTCGACCCTCGAGAAAACGCTTCATCTGCTCGACTTGGCTTTGAGCGAGGCGCCCCTCTACCAGACGCCGCTTCTCGGATCGCTGCAGGCCCTGGTCGGGCCGGGCCTGCCGGGCGCGGGAAGAGACCAGGTTATTCTGCTCGCCCGCCTCCCGGCCAACGCGGCCGAACGGCTGACCGGACCCAAGGCCGAGATCGTGACCTTCGTCTTCGATCAGGAAGACCGGCTGGCCGACATGCGTCGGGCCGAGGAGAAGCTCTCGGGCTACCTCGACAAGCCCGTCTTCTATATCTCCACGGCGTCGCTCCTGCCGGGCGAATACAAATGCCGCGTCGTCGTTCGCGACCTGGAGACGGGCGCGGCGGCGGTCGCCTCCTGCCCGGCCCACGTGCCGCCCCCCGTCGCGTCCGGGCTCCGGCTCCATACGCCGCTCCTCCTCGGCCCCGCAGCCGATGCCGCCTATATCGAAGGCCGGCTGTCGGCCAAGCCGGGAGCCCCCGCGGCGGCAGTCTGGACCGCCCTCTACCCATTCGGCCCGGCCGAGCACGAGCCGCTCATGGGGCCGCTGTCGGTCGCCGTCCCGACGCTGCGAGTCCTCCTGCCGATGACCGTCGTCGGCCTGGAGACGAGCCGGGTGGCATTTCGGGCCGCCCTGTTGAACACCGCGACGGCCGAACGATACAGCCTGACCATCATGCCGGCCGGGCGCACGGCCTTCGCCGACACGATCATCCAGACGTTCGACATCCCGACGATCGGGATGCCGGCGGGGCGCTACACGCTCTATTTTTACGCCGAGGATACGAACTCGGGCGCCATGGCCCATGTCTCGGTTCCTTTAATCTTGAGATGAGCGGGGCCGGGAGATTCCGGGTCAGGGCAGCGGCGGCTCTCGCCGCGCTGATCCTGGCCGGACTCCTTCCGGGCTTGCGCGCCGAGGCCCAGGATCAAGCCGTCCGCCTTCCGAAGCCGATCCGCCACGACGTGAATGTCACGCTCAAGCTCATTCAAGTCTTCGTCACCGACCGCCAGGGGCGTCCAGTCCCCGGCCTGACCCGGGAGGATTTCTCTCTCAGCGACGCCGGGCAGCCGGTCGCGATCACCGAGTTCGAGCGGCACGTGTCGTCGCTGTCATCTGCATTGCCGTCAACGGCAACGCCTATGACCTCGACGGCGACGAAACCTACGTCGTCGTTGTCATCCGCGTCGCTCCCAGCAGCAACGCCCATGACAACGACGGCAGCGAAGGCGGGGGCGGGGCCGCCCGAGAAGCCGGCCGCCGGGGAGACGAAACCCCGCCTGCCCCGCAAGTTTTTGCTCTTCTTCGATTTCGCCAACAACAACCAGCGCGGCGTCCGGATGACCCAGGAGGCGGCCCTCCATCTCCTGGACGAACGCATCGCGCCCGGGGACGAGATCGGGCTGATCTCCTTCTCGCTGACGCGGGGGCTCGTCGTGCACGAGTTCCTGACCACGGACCACGCCAAGGTCCGGCGGGCCGTGGTCGACGTCGGCGTCAAAGGCATCTCGGGCCGCGGCGACGACATCGAGCAGGAGTACTGGCGGCAGGCGACCGAAGGCACCATCAAGATCGTCCCCAAGGGCGAGCTGCAGGAAGTCCAATCGGAGGGCGTCAAGGAGCAGCCCCTCTACCACTGGCGCCGCCAGGAGACCAAGAGCCAGGCCGAGCATTTCATCGAGGAGATGACGGGATTGGCCCGCGGGCTCCGGTATGTGCCCGGCCAGAAGAACCTGATCCTCTTCTCCTCCGGCATCGCCTACACCCTCATCTACGGCCAGCAGGCCGGCACACCCCAGGGCAATACGGCCGGGAAAGAGTCGATGTACGACGCCGGCGACCACGTCCTGCGGACCCTGCACGAGGCCATGCTGAAGGAGCTCGGCTCGGCCTCCGTCTCGGTCTTCGCCTTCGACATTCGGGAGGCGGCCATGGTGCCGTCGCTGTTCGCCTACGACGAAGAAACGTTCATCACCCGGTTCCGCGACCTGTTCACCGAGTACGGGGTTCACCAGAACAACGATCTGATCATCCGAAACGACACGCTGACCGGGATGCCCTCGCTACGGCGGATGTCGACCGCGACAGGCGGCCGATTCTACGGCAACATCGACGAGTTCAAGCGCAACCTGGCCGATCTGGAAGCCCTGACGGGCACTTATTACGTCCTAGGCTACCCGATCTCCCAAGTCTGGGACGGGGCCTATCACCCGCTGAAGGTCGAGGTCCGCGGCAAAGGCCTCGAGGTCCGGACCCAGGCCGGGTATTTCAACCCCAAGCCGTTCCACGACCTGAGCGACCTCGAGAAGCGCCTCCATCTGCTCGACCTGGCGATGTCGGATGCGCCGCTTTTCCAGGCCCCCCTGCCGGCCGCTTCGGCCGTCCTGGCCGGACCGGCCGGCACACCCAACAACGCGGTCCTGCTGACCCGACTGCCGGCGGAATCGACGGAACGACTGACCGGGGCCAAGGCCGAGATCGTGACTCTGGTCTACGACGAGCGCGACGATCTGGTCGATCTGCGCCGGAGCGAGGAAGCAACGGCCCGCCTCAAGGCCGGCGCTGTCATCTTCGCCTCCCGGATGACCCTGGCCCGCGGCGCCTACAAGTGCCGGGTCATCATCCGCGACCTCGACACGGGTGTGGCCGCCGTGTCCACGGCCCGGGTCTTCGTCCCCGCGCCCGCCGCCGGAGGACTTCGCCTGCATACCCCGCTTTTACTCGGCCCGGGAGCCCGGGCTGTCTATCTCGAAGGCAAAATCTCCGGCCGGAAGGAAGAGGCGGGGGCGACGGGCTGGACCGCCCTCTACCCGTTCGACGCGTCGGCCCAAGAGCCGTTGCTGGGAGCCCTTCCGGCGGGCACGCCGGTCCTGCGGGTCCTGCTGCCGTTGACCGTCGATCGGCTGTCTTCCTCGCGGGTGGCGCTGCGGACGGTCCTGCTCGACTCGGCCACCGGGCGGCGGCAATCGCTCTCGGTAAGGGCCTCGACGGCGACGACCTTGGGCGAGACCATTGTTCAGGCCGTGGAGATTTCGACGGCGGGGCTTCCGACGGGGCGTTACACGCTTTACTTCTACGCCGAGGACATAGGCTCGGGAGCCCTCGGCAACGTATCGGCGTCCTTCGTCATCCGTTAGCGGCGTGGGAACCAGACTTTCATCTCGCCGGCGCCGCGATTGGCCCAGGCGTAGTAGGGCACCAGGACGATTTCCCGCTCGCCTCCCCCTGCCTTTCGGGCGGAGCGGCCTCGCAGGACGACCACTCCGTTAAGCAGGCCCGGTTCGAAAGCGGCCGCAAAGGCCGACTCATCCGGCAGCACAATGTCCAGGGCCCGGCCGCCGTTATCGACACCCTCGGCGCAGAAGACGAGCGGGCCGCGCTGGACGGCGGTTTTGCCGGCGTCTTCGACGACCGATTCCCTGGCTAAGACGCGGCGGACCGGCATCGGCAGGCGCAGCTCGACGCGATCCCCCTTGGACCAGCGGCGGCGGATGGCCGCGTATCCGTCCAGCAGATCGATCGGCGCCGCGGTCCCGTTGATCCGGAGCGAGGGAGCCTCGACGCCGGCATCCAGGTACCGATAGAGATCGGTGGGCACGGGCTCGTTGCGGGCCCAGCCGGGGATGCGGACGTGGAGCGCGAATTCAGCCGGCGAGTCGGGGTCGACCGCGATCGCAATCGTGCCGTCCCAGGGATAGCGCGTCTCCTGGGCGATGGCGACTTTATGCCCGGCCAGACCGATCGTCGCCGTATTGGTCATAAACAGATTGACGTAGAGGATGTCGTCCTTGCTGGCATAAACGTAACCCGGAACGGATGGCAGGAAGCGGGAGATGTTGGGCGGACAGCAGGAGACCTCGAACCAGGGCGCGCGCCCGACTTGGCCCTGGTAGAGCGCGGTCTTGCCGTCGGCCTCCAAGGGATTCTGATAGAAGAAGGCCGTGCCGTCGAGCGAGACGCCGGAGAGCAGGCCGTTGTACATCACTCGCTCCAGGACGTCGACGTAGTCCGAGCGGCCGTGCAGGAGGAAGAGCCGCTCCTGCCACAGGGCGTTGCCGACGGCGGCGCACGTTTCCGTGTACGCGGTTCGATTGGGCAGCTCATAGGCGTCCCCGAAGGCTTCGGCCTCGGCCCGGGCGCCCACGCCACCCGTGATGTACAGCTTTTTACCGACCACGTTTTCCCACAACCGGTCGATGGCCCTGACATAGTCGGGATGCCCGCCCAAGGCGGCCACGTCGGCCATTCCGGCATACATATACATGGCCCGGACGGCATGCCCGACGGCCTCGACCTGCTCCAGGACGGGCTTGTGATTCTGCAGGTATTCGTCCGAGTCGTAGACGGCGAAGGGGTCATCGGGGGCGTGCCGTTCGCCCTGGAAATAATGGCCCCGCTCGTCGAGGAAAAACTTGGCCAGGTCGAGATAAGCGATTGTCCCGGTGACCCGGAACAGCTTGCCCAGCCCGATCTCGACCTCCTGATGGCCGGGAAAGGCGCGGCGCCGGCCGGGGCCGAAGGTTCGGACGAGCAGGTTCGCGTTTTTGATCGCGACATCGAGGAAGGTGCGCTTCCCAGTGGCCTGGAAGTGCGCGACCGCCGCTTCGTACATATGGCCGACGTTGTAGAGCTCGTGGCTGACCCGGAGGTTGGACCACCGTTTGGGCCCGGCCCCCGGCGCGGGATGGCGCGGATCGATGGTCCGGTTGGTGTAGAGGTAGCCGTCGGACTCCTGGGCCTTGGCGATGACGGCGATCAGGTCGTCGAGCCTCTTCGCCAAGCCGGCGTCGGGCTTCAACATGAGCGTATAGGAAGCGGCCTCCATGACCTTGTAAACGTCGGAATCGTTGTAGCGCTTGCCCTGGAAGGCGCCCTTCATCAGCCCGGCCGCTTTGCGAAAATTGTCCACCCGCCCCGTCTCCTCGTTTTTGTCCAGGGCGAAGGGAATGGTCACGGCCCGGTTCGTCTCCATCCTCGGGGCCCAGAAGGCGTCGTCGACCTTGACCTGGGTGAACGGCACGGGCCGGATGGGGTAATCCGAAACGGCGGCCGGCGGCGCGGGCGGCTTGGCGCAGGCGGCCAAGAGCGCGCCCAACAGGGCCGGCAGCGAGGCGAGAGCGATCAGGCGGGCTCGGGTCACGGGAATGCCTCCGCAGAAGAATCAGGTTTTCGGGAACGTGGACAATTCTATCACGGTCCGGACAAAGCACGGGAAAAGGACGGGCCTTAAACGATCGGGGTCGAGGGGGGAGCGGCAACGAACGGCTCGGGCGCGCGAAGAAGGCCGCGCTTGCCTCGCAGGAGGTAGAGCACGGCGTTCCCCGACAGGTAGCCCGCGGTCAGGGCGGGCCCGACGGCCAATGCGCCGACCATCTTGAGGGGGATGATGAGCAGGACGAAGACCGCCGTCGTCAGGATCAATTGGGCGGAAACGGCCAGGCTGATCGGCCGAGTGCGGTGCGATTTGACCAGGACGCCGCGCTGATAGGAAAGATACGCTTCAAGAGCCGGCAGGAGGACGAGGAAGCACCCCGGCCAGACGGCGAAAGCGGCCAAGTCGGCCGGAAGCCCGGACACGCTGCGGTACCAGATCGAACCGATCGGGCTGAACAGGACGACGGCCAGGAGGGCCGATGCCGCCAGCCCGAGCCGGGCCGAGAAGAAAGCCATCGGGCGAAGGTTCCCCCCGTCTTCCTCCAGACGGGCGATCACGACCTCCTGCAGGGCGATGCCCGCCGTGCGGAAGAGGAACACCAGCCCGACGACGACGGGAAGGACGGCCAGGGATTCGATCGGGCGCCGGCCGCGGGCCAGGAAGAACGTGGTCAGCGGGTTGATGAAGAACGACAAGAAGGAGGTCATGGCCAAGGGCGCATAAAACTTGCGAATGCCGGACCGGGTCAGGCTCAGGCCGAAGCGGCACTCTTTATCCCGCTGCGCCAGCAGGGCGCGAACGGATTTGCGGGCCATGAATCGGCTGGCGGCGCCTTCGGCCAAGACGCCGGCGCCCAGCGCCCCGGCGCCGACGCTGGCACCGGGCAGGCGGATAACCAGGGCCAAGATGAGCCCGGTCGCGGTCATGGTCGAAAGCCGAACGATCGTCCCCCAAGTGACGGCCTGCGGACGGCCGTCCCGGATGAGGATTCCCTGATAGAAACGCCGGTATCCGATCGCCGCCGGCCAGAGGACGAGGAAGATCATCGCCCGGCCGGCCAGGGCGGCGACATCGGGCGGTAATCCCAGGCCGCGCCTGGCCGCCTGGTCGAAAACGGGCGGCAGGATGAGGACGGTCATGGCCGCGGTGACCAGGGCGTTGAGGGCGAAAGAGAAGCGCCGGAGCTTGCGATAGGCGACCCCGTCGCGGCAAAGGGCGTTGGAGGCGGACAACATCATGACGATAGGCGATTCGATGATCCAGGCCAGGGAAGCGGCGACGCCGAAGGCGGCCAAGTTCTCCTTGGCGGCGGGAAGGCGGGCGATGACGGCCGCCAGGAACGGCCCCTCGGCCGCCATCATCAGCCAAGTGGCCTCGAGCGGCAGCCAGAAGCGCAGAAGCCCGCCTCTCGTCGGGGCGGCGTTAGGGGCGGCTTGGCGGCTCATGGGAAAACGCCGTAGGATAGCACGACCCGCGGGCCGCCTCAAGGAGGGGTCAGGTCTTAAGATATAAGCTAACTCTCGACATTTTTTGTCAAGATTGCCGCCCAACGGCAATTCGAAACTAATATCTTAAGACCTGCCCCCTATTCATCATTTGACCGCGATCTCGTAGATCGTCACGCTCAAGGGAAGAAGGTTCAATGTCGTGCCCATCTCGACGCCGTCCAATTCGGTGATCTTGACGCCCGGCGCCTGGCCCGGAACGTTACAGGCCATCTCGTCGGCACCGGTAATGATGTACTTCTTGATCGTCTCGGGAAGCTTGAGGCCCTTGAAAATCAACGGCAGCTTCTGGGCCGTCCGGGTCGGGTTGACCACGGCCACGGTCAGGATCTTTTTCTTGGCGTCCTTCCAGGCCGCAGCCACATCGAGCGGTTCGGGAGTCCCCGAAACGCGGACCGGGATAGTGCCGTAATGGTTCCGGTAGAGCTCGAGAACCAATCCGGTCGTGTCGAGAACGGCGGCCGTCTTGGAGGTCTTCAAGGCGCCGATGACATTCACGGTCTGGGCGTAATTGGCCATGAAGAAGATGTCGGAGTTGCGGAAGTACTCGTGCAGGCCGGCCGCTACCCCCAGGGCATCGCGCAGGAAATACTGGGTCCCCAGCTCGCCGTAGACGTGCGGGCCGTACCAATAGTTCCACTCGTCCAAGGCCACCGGGATGGTCTTGTTCTTAAGGGCCGGGATCGCTTTCCGGTAAGCCCGATGAGCGTCGGCGATCCGCTTGATCTCGCGCGGCATCTGGTCGACGTGGCCGAGAAGCCCGGGCTGCGAGCCGACGTAGAAATGCTCGCTCAGGTAATCCATCGAGGCCGCGCTCCCAGCCAACATGCCCCGGCTCCAATCGCCCTCCGCCCCGACACCGACGAGCCGGATGGAGGGATCTTTGACCCACATGACGTTGGCAAACCGGTTATGTTTCATGACGTAATCGGGGAGCGGCATATGGCCGAGCTGCCAGTCGCCGTACATCTCGTTTCCGATCGACCAGATTCTGACCTTCCAGGGCGCCGGGTGCCCGTTCTTGACCCGCCGGGCGCCCATGGTCGAGTCGGCCGGGCCGTTGACGTATTCGACCTCGTCGGCGGCCAGGCTCTCGTTGCCCTGCCCGCTGTTGACGGTGATATAAGGATCGGTCCCGACAAGCTCGCAGAACCGCAGGAACTCGTGGATGCCGACATCGTTGGGCTCGACCCCGAGCCAGGCCGGGTTCTTGCGCGGCGGCCGGCGGTCCGGATCGCCCAAGCCGTCCCGCCAGTCATAGCCGCTGACGAAGTTGCCGCCCGGCCAGCGGTAGACGGGCGAATTGAGGTCTTTGAGCAGCTTGAGGACGTCGGGACGGAAGCCTTCGACATTGTCCGCCGGCATCAGCGAAACAGGGCCCACCCGGAAAGCCTCCCGGCCCCGGCTGGAGATCTGGAGGCCGGCCTTGTCGCTCGACGCGGCCGCGGTGAACGCCAGCGGGAAGGTCTTGTAATCGACGCCTACGTCCCGCAGCTCGATGGTCTGCCGATCGGCTGCCCCCGGGCCCCAAATCAGGCTGACTTCGATAGGAACGGATCCGGGATCGCCGGCCAGGACGATCCGGCCGGCGTATGATTTCCCGGCAACGACGGCCAGGTCCTCCTGGACGAGCCCGCCGGGCGTGCCGTCGCCCTTCATCCGGATCTCGGGCGCTTGGACCCCGACATAGGGCAGGACCGGGTTCATCCGCACGTTACCGGCTTCGCCCACGGCCTTCCAGGGCGATTCCTTGCCGCCGACCGGATAGAAGAACTTGCGGTCCTCCAACATCTCGGCCCAGAGGCCGCCGTAGATGCAGCGGCCGAGGTGCTCGATGAACTGGCCGTAGATGTATCGGGAGATCGGCGTCCGGAGCGCGGCCGCGTCGATCACCGCCTCGGGCTTGAGGGTCCGGGCCGAGACAAGGGTCAAGGCCAGGTCGTCGAACCAGGCCGTGCCGACGGACTTGCCCCAGCCGCCAAACAGGCAGTTGACCGAGACGGCGTCGTTCCGGCCCGTGTCAAAGGCGACTTCGACCCGGGTCCAATCGCGCGTCCCGCTCAAGGCGGTGGTCATGACGTCCAGCCCGTGCAGGTTGATGAGCGCGCCTTTGCCTGCGCCGGGGACGAGGTCCTGGGTTTTGATCCAGCCGCTGAGCTTGTATTTGGCAAAGGGCTTGACGGGGACGATGACTTGCCAGGACGCATCGGCGCCGGCGGCCGAAGAGATGCGGACGCTGCGCAGGCCGGAGCGGGCGATGGCGTCGTCCAGTCCGAACTCAGCCTTGGCCTCCCAGTTGACGCTTCGCCAGTCTTTGGGCCCGCCGGCGGCCAGATCCTCGAACGAGCCGTTGATCATGGCGTTGGGGACGGCCTTGCCTTGGCCGAACGCCGCGCCGGCCAGCGCCAGCCCGACAAGAACGCCAACACTTATCATTCGGGACATTGAACGCTTAGTCATGATCTTCTCCTTCATCCTCTCGAATTCGAAAGAGCATACGATCAATCAGCAACACGCAAAAGTCTGAAAAGGTGAAATTATACTAGGGCGAGGGCTATGGGGAGGCCAAACCCATCGGCGAGGGAGCGGGCACGGTCCGTCTCAATCGGGTACGGATCGTCCCCGATTGGGACGGGAGCGACCGAGCTGGCGGAGCGAACGCCCTCGCTGGGGGCGTGAGCGTGTTTGGCTCCCCATAGCCCGAGCCCACTTATTTGACCTTCCACTCCTGGATCCCCGTCGAATACTTCTCGGGCAATTGAATCTCCAGCCGCAGCCCGGTGGTGGTCACAGGGGCGAAGCGGACCGTGTTGTAAGCATCCTTGGCCGTGCCGTAGGGATCCCCGGCTTTGATCGGGACCCAAGTCGCGCCGGCCTTATAAAACGCGGTCCAGATCGCAGGCACCCGGCACTCGCCGCCGCCCGTGTCGTCGAACCAATAGACGCCCATCTCCGAGACCCGGACCGGCTTGGCGAAATCATACTCGACCCACTCCCGGGTGCCCTTCTTGGGCCACCAGTGCATGTATCCGACGGCGTCGTCGGATCGCTCGGGGTCGTACTGGTCGTTGAGCCCGGCCAGCTTCTGGGCGCCCTCCGAAGCGGAAACTTTGGCCTTGGCCGACAGCCCCGGCTCCGGGGTCGGCCGGGCCTTGCCGGGCTCGCGGGCCAGCCAGACTTCCATCTCGCCCTTGCCGCGATGGGCCCACGAATAATATGGGATGAGCTGGAGCGGCTGGGGCCGGCCGATCATCTTGCCGGCCTTGATCTCCATGGCGGTCGCCGGCCCGGTGATGACGGTCAGTCCGTTCAGCAGGTCCGGCTTCGGCACGGCCGTCAGCGCAGCCGCGTCCTCCAGGACGAGGCCGGCCACGCGTCCGCCGTTATCGACGCCTTCTGCGCAATAGACCAGAGGCCCGCGCTCCACGGCGGTCCGGCCGATGTCGGAAGCCACGGCCTCGTTGGCCAGCACCCGCCGCACCGGCATCGGCAGCGACAGCTCGATCGTGTCGCCGGCGCTCCATTTCCGGGCCACGGGAGCGAAGCCCTTCTCGACGACGACGGGGACGGCCTGGCCGTTGACCTTGATCGTCACCGGCTCGGCCGCGGCGTCGGCGTAGCGGTAGAGATTGCCGGGCAGAGGCCGGCCCTGGGCCCAGCTCGGGACCCGTAGGAGGATCGTCAACGACGCCGGCCGGACGGGGGCGATCTTGAGCGAGACGTTTCCGGACCAGGGATAGTCGGTCGTCTGCGCGATAGTCAGGGACCCGGCCGCGGTCTCGACCGTCGCCGTCCCCGCGGCATACAGGCTGACGTAGACTTTGTCGCCGGCCGTGCCGTAGGCGAACCCGCCTATCTCGGCGATGAAGCGGGCCACGTTGGGCGGGCAGCAGGCGCAGGTGAACCAGGGCGTCCGCTCATGCTGGCCGAAGGAGGCCAGGGGGTTGGGGTAGAAGTAGAGGTCGCCGCTCATGCCCGACCCGGAGAGAAAAGCGTTGAGCGCCGCCCGCTCGAAAAGATCCATGTACTTGCCGTCGGCCTTGGCCCTGAACATGCGGTAGTTCCAGAGGGCGTAGGCGATCGTGGCGCAGGTTTCGGCGTAGCCGCTCGGATTGGGCAGGTCGTAGGCCGGGCCGAAGCCCTCCCAGCCGCCCGCCGCCCCGATGCCGCCGGTCAGATACAGCTTTTTATTGACGACATCCTCCCAGATCGCATCCAAAGCGGTCATCAGGGTGGCGTCCCCGGTCAGGGCGGCAACGTCGGCCATGCCGGAATAGAGATAGGCGGCCCGGACGGCATGCCCGACGGCCTCGGTCTGCTCGCGGACGGGCTTGTGGTCCTGGGCGTATTCACCGTAGAGCTCGTGCCCGACGGCGTTGCCGCGCTGGTTGATGAAGTAGCGGGCCAGGTCCAGGTAGGCTTCCTTCCCGGTGGCCCGGTAGAGCTTGACCAGACCCAGCTCGATCTCCTCGTGGCCGGGGACGCGGTGGTTCTGCTTCTCGCCGGGCCCGAAAGTCGCGGCGATGAAATCGGCGCTCTTGACGGCAACGTCGAAGAGATTCCTCTTGCCGGTCGCCTGGCGGTGGGCCACGGCCGCCTCGTAGAGGTGGCCCAGGCAGTAGAGCTCGTGGCTGTCCTTGAGATTGACCCAGCGCTCCGGCCCGGACATGCGATGGGGGTGAGCGGGGTCGATCGTGCGGGCGGTGTAGAGGTATCCGTCCGGCTCCTGGGCCGCAGCGATCTTGGCAATCCATTCGTCCAGCTTCTTGTCGAGCCCGGGCTCGGGCTTGAGCATCAGGACATAGGCGGCCGCCTCGATGGTTTTATAGACGTCCGAGTCGTCGAAGGCGTAGTGGGAAGCGAACTTGCCGCCTTTTTCGCCTCTCAGGGTCGCAGCGGCGGCCTCGAAGTTCCGGATGCGCCCGGTGGCCTCGTTCTCCTCGATCTGGTGGCCGATGGTGACGGCGATGTCGGTCGCCTGCCGGGCGCCCCACAACCCGCCGCTCAGCTTGACGGCGGTCATGGGGACGTCCTTGACGGGATAGTCGGAGGCGGTTCGGGTGACGCAGGCGGCGGACAGAAGGGCCGCGGCGCCCAGAAAGACGGCGGGAAGGGGGATGCGACGGATCATAGCGACTCCTCAGACGGCGATGATTCCAATTACTATATTCCAAACCGGCCAAAAATCAATTCCGCCCCGGACCTTGACAGCCTTTCCGGGGGGGCTTACCATGGAGACACACGGGGGTGCTTTTAACCGCCCTCGGACCGCAAGGAGGATGTGATGTCCCTGAACCGCCATTCCCGCCTGATGTTTCCGTTGATCGCCGTCGCCGTGATCGCCCTGGCCTTGCCCTCACTCGGCCAAATCACATTTCGGGGCCGTTACCTGACCGGCGGCGGCGGTTCGATCGATCCCATCCTGACCGTCAACTTCGAAATTCTCAGCTACTCGACGCCCGAGGAAATCACCGCTCTCGTCAAGGCCTACAACGAGGGGGGCGAGTCCGCTTTCCACACGGCCTTCCGGGCCATGAAAAAGGGGTCGCTTCGCGTCATGAGCGGCCGGGGCATGAACATCGATTTCCACTCCGCCCGGGAGATTCCTTCGGATAAAGGGACGAAGATCGAGCTCATCGCCGAGAACACCGCCTTCTCGCTCGGATCGACCTCGATGAGAACCCCCTCGGGCATGATGTTCCTGGTCGCCATCCTTGAAGTCGACGCCAACGGCAAGGGCGAAGGCAAAGTCTACGAGGATTCCACTTGCCGCGTCCTTTCGACCGGCGAGTTCGTTCTCGACGAGTTCAAGCGGGCCCCCAAGATCGTTACCGGACTGACCCAAGTCAAAGCCAAGGTCAAGAAATAGGCGCTCGTCCCGATGTCTCTGAGCCGCCGTTCCCGCCTGACGCTTCCGTTGATCGCACTCGCCGTGATCGCCTTGACCCTGCCCTCGATAGGCCAGACGAAATACCGAGGACGTTACTTCACTGAAAACGACGGGAAATCCGATCCGGTTCTGACCATCAACATCGAAATCCTCGGCTACTCGACAGCGGATGAGATCCTTGGAATCATCAAGGCCTACAGCGATCAGGGCGAAGCCGGATTTCACGCCGCCTTCCGGGCTTTGAAGAAGGGCTCGCTCCGCGTCACCGGCGGCCGGGGCATGAACATCGAGTTCCATGCGGCCAGGGCGACCCCAACGGACAAAGGCCAAAGAATCGAGCTCATCGCCGAAAATGCGCGCCTCGAGCTGGGCGCAGCCCAGACGCCTTATTCGGGCCTGATGTTCATGGTCGTCATCCTGGACGTCGATGCCAAGGGCCGGGGCGAAGCGAAAATCTATGAGGACGCCACCTGCCGGTTCGTCGACGGCCAGCTCGTCCTCGACGAATTCAAGCGGGCGCCCAAGTTTATTACCGGATTGACCCAGCTCAAGAAGTAAACGACCGGGCCGGGCTATTTTAGTAGCGCCGCAGCGCGGCGCGGCACAAACCAGTATTTGGGCTCGGGCGCCGATTTTCCGCCGATCACGGAGGTGCAGACCACGACGCCGTCCAGCTCGACCGGGCGGCCGTCTAGCAGGGCCGCGCTTTTGTTGACCGGCAGGCGCAAGCTCCGCCCTTTGGCCGTCGCCACCAGGACGGGGTTTTCCGAATCCCCCACGTCCACGGTCAACTCCGCGCCGACGGGCCCGAAGGCCGCATCCGCCCGGACGAAGCGATCGGCCGTCTGGCCCTTGAGGTCCAAGCCCAGACACATCTCGATATAAAGCGCGATGTCGCTGTTCTGGACGACCCCGGAGAGCCGAGGGCCGCGAGGGTGGTAGCCGTACAAGCCGACGTCCTCACCGCCGTGGCCCGTAAAGACCCAGCCGACCCCGGCCCGCCGGGATAGGGCTCTGGCCAGAAAAATCTCCAGCTTCTTGGCGTTTTTCTCCTGCAGCAAGGACTCGAACTCGGGAATTTCGGCCGGCTTCCAGTCATCGATCCCGAGCAGGGAGGCGACCGCCAGGCGGGCCTTATCCATGGCCGGCTGCGGATCGGCCAGGATCACGGCCGCCGTCTTGGTCGGCGTGGCCGTGGGCTTGCTCATCGCTCCGGCGAACCGCTCCAACGGCAAGTCGCCGACGTCCGGGTTGCCGATGCTGAGCCCGCCCGTGCTGTGATCCGCGGCGATGATCACCGCCGTATGGCCGTCGCGCCGGGCGAACGCCAGAACCGCAGCCACGGCCTTCTCGAAGGCCAGGATCTCGGAAGCGGTGCCGACGGGATCATTGACATGGGCGCCCCAATCCACTTGGCTCCCTTCGATCATCAGGAAAAACCCTTTCTTATTGCGTGACAAGACGGTCAAGGCCTTTTTCGTCATATCCTCGAGCGACGGCTCCTTAGCCGGGTCGCGGTCCAAATCCCGGGCCAGGCTGGTCTCGGCGAAGGCCCCCCAAATCCGGCTTTCCGTGGCGGAAGCCAGCTCGGCCGGATCCGTCAGATACCGATAGCCGCGATCCTGGAGGACCCGGACCAGATCCTCCTTGTCCTTGCGGGACTTGGGATCGAGGTATTTTCGGCCTCCTCCCAGGACGACGTCCATGCCCTGGTAGACCTGCTGCTCAGCCAGCAGATCCATGGCGCTGCGCTGGATGTAATGGCTGGAAAACCCGGCCGGAGTGGCATGCGGGAATTCGCAGGTCACCACCAGGCCGGCGGCGAAGCCGCGGGCCTTGGCTGCTTCCAGAACGGTGGCGACCGGGGTATTAGCCTCGCCTTCGCCCAAGGCCTGCACGCCCGGCATGGTCACCTTGGTCGGGCGCACAGAGACCATGCTAGCCGACGTCTTGAAGCCCGTGGCCATGGCCGCCGCCGCGGGAGCCGAATCCGTGATCAGGCCGGTCGCCCAATATGTTCGGACGAAGCCGCAGGCCAGGTCGTCGAAGACCAGCCGGTTGTCGCCCGTCTTGATGAACTTGTACCAGCGCCCGAGGGTCGCATGGGCGGTCCCCATGCCGTCGGGGATCATCAGGATGAAATTATTCACGCGCAGGTCGCGGACCTGCCGGGGCGTCGCGGATGCGGGGGTAAAGCCGGCGGATTGCCCCAAAATCGGGGGCCCGGCAACAACTAGGAAGGCGATTAAGACGCCAAGGGCGAGTGCGCGTCGACAAGTGTTGGATCGGGACACGGCTTTCTCCTTGGAAAGCCCAGATCATAAGCGAAACGGCCCCCCGTCTTCAAGGAGGGAAAAAGCAGCGCCGCCCTTGACAAGCCGGCCTGGATAGCGAAAATTAAAAAAGGGAGTTGTTTTCGTGCAGACCAATGTTTCAGGATGGAATTTGAAGAATTTTTGCCGCTTCGCCCTCTTGGCCTTGATCGCCGCCCGGCCGTTTCCGTCAATCGCCGCAAAGGCTTTCCCCCCGCCCTCTGATCCCGTCGATACGGCCGTCGTCATCCGGGAACGCCTGGCCGTCTCACCGCGAGGGGAAGGCCTGGTCTGCAACGGGGATTGCCTGGTCGGATCGGAGGCCTTACAGCGCTTTTATGAACGACGGATGTACGAGCCGGCCTGGACCCGGGACGGGATGCCGCTGGCCAACATTGACGACATGATCAGGGTCCTAGCCCAAGTTTGGCTGGACGGGCTGAAGAGCGGCGCCTATCATCTCGAGCCCATCCGTTCGGCTTTGGATGCTGTGCAGACGGACCGGCGCGGCGCGGCCGGCGATTCGGCCCTCCGGCTGGCCGACCTCGATCTCTTGCTGAGCGATGCCTTCATCCTGCTGGCCACGCATCTCGCCTCCGGGACCGTCGAGCCGGCTATGATCGAGTCGGAATGGTTCATCCAAGTGAACCGCCCTGACGCGGCAGCGGTGCTGCGACGGGCTCTGAATATGAGCGACGTGGCGGGCGCCCTGGACACCTTGCGACCCTCCCGACCGGAATACGCGAGCCTGCGGGAAGCCCTCCGGGAACTCACCAACGTCGTCGCCCGGGGGGGCTGGCCGCCGGTACCCATCGGCCCCTCGATCCGACCCGGGGACTCCGGGCCGCGGGTTCTGGCGCTGCGGGAGAGGCTGGCTTTAGGCGGCGACTTGGCCGCGGGCTCCGCCGCGGCGGGTCCTGCGGCGGCGGCGGACGTCTACGATGATACGGTCGCGGCGGCGGTCCGTCGTTTCCAGACCCGCCTCGGGACCGCCCCGGACGGGGTCGTGGGCCAGGAAACGCTGGCCTCGCTCAACGTTTCGGCCGAAGAGAGGCTGACCCAGCTGAAGGTCAACCTGGAGCGTTGGCGCTGGCTGCCCCGCGACTTCGGCCGCCGCTACCTCATGATCAACATTCCGGCCTTCCACCTCGATCTGGTCGAGAATGGATCCGTGACCCTCGATATGCGGGTGGTCGTCGGGTCCAACGCGGCCCAAACCCCCGTCTTCGAAGAGATGATGACGACAATTGAGGTCAACCCCGTCTGGAACGTCCCGGCCACGATCGCAGCCAAGGAAATAGTGGCCAACGTCAAGCGGGAGCCAGGCTATTTCCGCCGCTGGGGCTACAAGCTGTATGACGGCTGGGGCGCTGGGGCGTCCGAGATCGATCCGTCGGCCGTGGATTGGAACGCCCTGAACGAGTCGAATTTCCGGTACCGCGTCCTTCAGGCCCCGGGTCCCCTGAACTCGCTCGGACGGCTGGCCTTCCTGTTCCCCAATCCGTGGGCGGTTTACCTGCACGACACCCCGCAGAGGGAGCTTTTTCAACAGTCTACGCGCTCCTTCAGCCACGGCTGCATTAGGATCGCCTGGCCGCTTGACCTGGCAGTCGCGCTCCTGCGCAACGACCCGGCTTGGACAAAAGAAAGCCTCCAGGCGGCTATCGACGGAGGCGCGAATAAAATGCTTTCCATCCCCGACCCCCTCCCGGTCTATATCGTCTATCTTACGGCTTGGCGGGAACCGGACGGCGCCATTCACTTTCGGAAGGATATCTATGGCCGGGATGCCGCACTCGCCCAAGCGCTGGGGGGGGATATTCCGCCGGCCCCGCTCCCCGCGACAGGGCGTTGAGCCGGGAGGGGAAAATCGGCGTGGCCGCCGGTCACCAAGTGCGAACCGGACCGACATCCACGTGGATGAACCCGGATCTCGGATAATAGCCGACCCCGCCGGCCTTCATATCCAAGGCGGCTTTATAGAGAGTTTGAAGGGGGACTCCGGGAAGCTGAATATCGACGGCTTTCCCTTCCATGTGCAGGCTATACTCGGCCACGGCGGGATTGTGGGCCCGGAGAGCGGCGTTCGTCTGGGGTGAACGGTAGCCGCAAACCACTGTAAATGGTCCGGTTGCGCCGACCTTGGCATGAAGCTCGTAGAGCAGGTCAAGGAGCTTGGGGTCGATAGATTTGACGCCGCCATTTAACGGGTCCCGGAGGAGGCGGTCGATCATGGACAAAGCCACCGGGACATAGACGCCGTCCAAGCAGTAGTCGATCTCGATCCGCTCGCGGTTGTTGAGGACATAGAGAGACAGCCGTCGGTCGCCCGAGAGCGTGCGCGTTCCGCCGTCCATGGGAAAGAGGGGCGTTAAGGCCATAAATATGGCAAAAATCGCGGCCGGCAGCGTCTTTCCGACTTTGCCGATCGATCGATTCAGCTTTTTTCCGGTCATCATGTTATATCGCGGTTTGGCTCAAGACGAGAGATATTACCGATTCAGAGGACCGAGTGCAACCAAATATTTTGTAACGATATATCTTGTTGTTGTGATCACAACCTATTAACTCCGCGCCATTCCATCTCGTTGCGGGTGGGGAGAGGGAATCGCCGGCAATGGGAACCCTGGATTTCCGAGCCTCTGATCCCGAAGCTAGGCTGCAATTCAGGGCTCCCTTCGGCCAGTCGCCGCCGAGCGGCGAGCCGCAAAACGAGGAGATCAGTGGACGGCGCCGGGCCGATCGTCATACAATAGATGCCTGCGGCAGCGGCTCCCCCGCCCCGCCGAACGCTCACCCCCAACCGGAGGCCGTCATGCTTAAAAAGAAATGGATCGCGATTCTCGGACTCATCCTGCTCGTCGGATTCCTCGGCCGGGCCGACGAGGGCATGTGGATGCCCCATCAGATGAAAGACCTCAACCTGAAGGCCCTCGGCCTGCAGATGAACCCGGACGATCTGTTCAAAAAGGACGGCTCCGGCCTGATGAGCGCCGTCGTCAACCTGGGCGGCGGCACGGGCGAGTTCGTCTCTCCCGAAGGCCTCATCCTGACCAACCACCATGTCGCCTATGGCGCCATCCAACGGGCCTCGAGCAAGGAGAACGACTACATCGAGAACGGCTTCATCGCTCCCGGCCGCGAGAAGGAGATCCAGGCCCAGGGCTACCAGGCCGGCGTCCTTCTCGGCTACGAAGACGTCACGGCCAAGGTCAACGCCTACTTCAAGCCCAAAATGACTCCGCGGGAGCGTTACGACGCCCTGGACAAGGCCCAGAAGGACCTCATCGCGGCCGGCGAAAAGGGCGGTAAGGACCTCCGCTGCACTCTGGCCTCCATGTACAGCGGCAACGCCTATTACCTCTACACCTTCAAACAGATTCGGGACATTCGGTTGGTCTACGCCCCACCCCAGTCCCTGGGCAACTTCGGCGGCGAAGTCGACAACTGGATGTGGCCGCGCCACACCTGCGATTTCTCCTTCCTGCGGGCCTATGTCGCGCCCGACGGAAACGCGGCCGACTTCAGCCCGGCCAATATTCCCTACAAGCCCAAAGTCTGGATCAAGGCCTCGCTCGACGGGTACAAGGAAGGCGACTTCACCTTCGTTATGGGCTACCCCGGACGGACGTACCGCAATTACGCCTTCGGCGAGCTCAAGGCCGACATGGACTCGATGGGCCAGCGGATCAAGGACACCCAGGATCTGATCGCGTTCTATGAGCAAGCCGGCAAGGCCGACAAGGAAGTCGAGATCCGCTACGCCTCCCGCGTCAAAGGCCTCTACAACGGCCTCAAGAATACGCAGGGCAAGCTCGAGGGCCTGCAGAAGTTCGACCTGATCGCCCGCAAGGCGGAGCAGGAGAAGGTCCTCCTCGATTGGATCGCGGCCGATCCCGCCCGGACGGCCAAGTACGGCAAGGTCGCGGCCGACCTCAACGCCTACCTCGAGAAGCAAAAGGCTTTCGCCGCCCGCAGCGCGGCCCTGAACGGTGTCCTCGGCGGATCGACCATCCTGAACCAGGCCTATACCCTAGTCCGGGCCGTTCCCGAGCTGCAAAAGCCCGATAAAGACCGCGAAGCGGCCTACCAGGAGCGGAACATGCCGGGCCTGCGCCAGAACATAAGCCTAGCCGAGCGCGGCTATGTTTTCGCCACGGACCGGGAGCTGATGAAGTGGACCCTCAAACGGCTTAAAGCCACCCGGCCGGACGCGGCCCAGTGGCCGCCCAGCCTGCGGGCCCTGGTGGCCGGCTCGGACGCCGAAGTCGCCGCCAGGATCGACGCCATGTACGCCGCGACCAAGCTGGGCGACAGCGCAAAGCGGCTCGAAGTGCTCGGCCTCAAGCCCGCCCAACTGGCGGCGACCGACGATCCGTTCCTGAAGCTGGCGGCGGCCATGGAAACGGAGCTCAAGATCATCCGCGAGGAGAGCAAGGGCTTCGGCCGCGAAGGCGCCGACCTCAAGATGGGCTATGAAGCCGCCATCCTGGAAATGAAGAAGGGCACCTATCCCCCGGACGCCAACGGCACCATCCGGTTCACCTACGGCCCGGTCATGGGCTACTCGCCGCGCGACGCCGTCCAGTACACCCCCATGACCACCCTCAAAGGCGTCATCGACAAGGACACCGGCGTCTTCCCCTTCGCGGTGCCGGCAAAGGTCAAGGCGCTCTGGAAGGGCAAGGACTTCGGCCGCTACGGCGACAAGGCCATGGGCGACATCGTGGCCTGCTTCATGAACACGACCAACGTCACCGGCGGCAATTCCGGCTCGCCGACCCTGAACGCCAAGGGCGAGCAGATCGGGATCATCTTCGACATGTCCTATGAGAGCGTCGTCGGCGATTACTACATCATCCCCGAGTATCAGCGCTCGATCAGCGTCGACATCCGCTACGTGCTGTGGGTGACCGACAAGTTCTCCGGCGCGACCCATATCATCAAGGAGATGGGGCTTTAAGCCGAAGCGTCGACCGGAGCCCGATCGGCCTCAAGATCGGGCTCCGGTGACACCGGAGCCCGATCGGCCTCAAGATCGGGCTCCGGTGACGTTCCCTGCGTCCGCGGCGCGGGAGCCGCGGGCGGATCGACTTAAGGGCGGATTTCCGCCCATCGGACTCCGTCGCTAACCTTTTCCCGCCGTCCGTTATATAAGGTATGTGAAGACCCAATCCCCTATTGCGGCCATTGCCGCCTTAAACGGCCTGGCTGAGGCGACGAGGCGGGGATTCGGAGATCAGGCGATCCTCGCGAGGGGGAGGATGGAGACTTCGCAAAGTCTATTCTGGGACTATTTAGCTCCGCTGAAGCCCAAACTCTACAACTACATCCTCAAGTCCCTAAATTTCTCGCCGGACGCGGATGACGTCTTCCAAGAAACGGTCCTGCACGGTTTGCAATACTTCCGATCCTTCCGGCGAGACGAGATTTTCGGGGCCTGGATCTTCGGGATCGCCCATAACGAGATCAGGACCCACTTCAAGAAACGCCGCCGCACCGAATCGCTGCCCGAGCCCGACAAGATCGCCGCTTCGGCCGCGGGCAGCCCGGGCGGCGCCGTGGGCGAGGTTTATCGGTATGCCGCCCAACTGAAGCCCCGCGAGCGTGACATCTTCTTTCTGTTCTATGAGAGCGGGTTCTCGATCGCCGAGATCGCGGACCTCGCGAAATTGAAAGAGGGCCACATCAAACTGATTCTGTTCCAAGCCCGAACCGCCCTCAAGACCATTATGGGAGTGACGCATGAATAGCGACGAACGCCTCGACGAAAGCATCGCCAAGCTGGTCCGGAGCGTCCAACGCGACGTTCCGCCCACCCTGGATCGCCGGATTCGGGAAGCGTCGGATAGGTTCACTTCTCGGGCGGAGCGATCGGATAGACGCCGACCTTGGCTGTTGGCCTTAATTCCGGGCGCGGCCGCGGCGCTCCTGGCCGCCTTCCTTCTTTTCCCGCGTCCCGCGACGGCGCCGAATCCGATCTCCGAGATCCGCACGGAATTCGAAATCGCCGGCAAGAACATTAAGGTCGTCTTTTTCCAAAAGCCGGATTTTCATCTTTTCGAGGAGGAACGAAATGAAAAGGATTGAACGGTCTCTGGTCATTCGAATTCTT
>JAPKZJ010000008.1 GCA_026393855.1 Candidatus Aminicenantes bacterium | reverse complement strand
GGATGGGACTTGATGAATTTCGGCATCCAATCCCGCTCCATCGTTCCCCAGGTCACGGTGTAGGTCCGGGCCGTCTCGAATTCCGCCAGCTCCCGGCAGGAGACGACGGCGCCGTCGCCGGTCCGGGTCATGAGGACGCCTTTCGGATCGAGAGCCGCCGCTTCGCGGAACAAGGCCAGCGCCTCGTCGCGCTGGTGGCGTTCCTGGTGCTTGCGGCCGAGGAGGATGCGGACTTCTGGGTTCTTGGGCTCGGCCTGGATGCGCCGCCGGAGATCGCGGACCGTCAGCCGGCCGTCGACCGCGCTTTGGAGCCAAGCCATGAAGTCTTCGGCCGGCGGAAGATAGCCCGCTTTCCAGTCGCGCTCGACGCCGTCGGGGTCCAGGATCAAAACGAAGGGCGTGCTGCGGATTCGGTAGGTTCGGACGAGCCTCTCGCCCGCGATCTCGCCGCGGATGGCGCGAAACAGGACGAAATGGCTTTCGAAGAAGGACGCGTAGCGGGGATTGTCGTAAACCTGCTGACCCAGCAGGATGCAATTCCCTCAACCGGTTTCAGTGAAGAAATCAATCAGCAGAAGCTTTCCGTCGGCCTTGGCCCGGGCCAGCGCGTCTTCCACTGAGCCGGTTCGCCAAGTCAAGCCGGAGGCGGAGATCGCCAGACCGAGGATGAGAAGCAGGGATAAGGCTGTTTTATTCATCATATCCTCCCCGCCCAAAATATTAGTTGGGGAGGGGCGGGAAAGTCAACATGGGACGCGGCCGCTCCGGGCTTTCAGGAGCCGAGGCAGGAGGAAAAAAAGCGCGGCTCCCAGGACGATTCCCGCCAGCACGTCGGACAGATAATGGTAGCGGGCGTAGAACGCCGAGACATAGACCGAGACGATGATCGGGGCGATGACACAAAAGGTCGGCCGATGCGCCCGGGCCGTCGTCAGGAGCATGATCGTCGCCACGGTGCAATGCGGGCTGGGCAGGCTGGAGCCGATAGCCTGGAAGTGGGCCCGGATGTATTCCCCCATCCAGGTGAAGACATGGCCGCTCAAGGGGACTGTGAAGCGCTCCGGGATCCAATAGAACGGCCCGGCGACGGGAAAGAGGATGAAGCCCAGATCGCAGATCAGGTTGGCGACGGCCAGCTTGAACACCAGATCTTCCAAGTGGAGCTCGCCGCGCTTGAAGTAGAGGATGCCGCCGAGGATGGGGTAGAGGGGCAGATAAGCGACATAGGCGGCCATCAGCCATTCCGTCAGGCCCGGCGAGAAAAATTTCTGGATCCAGACCGTCGGCTGGACGCCGAAAAGCGCCTGCTCCAGGCTCAGGACGGCCGGGTCATTCCAATGCTTCGACAGGATCAGCTGAAAGGGCGTAACCAGGGGAAAAACATACGCGAACATCATCTGGAAGGAGAGCAGGCGGATCCAGAACTTGAGCCGGCGTCCGGAGACCCGCTGATGGAAATGGACCGCCGCCAGGTACACCAGCCCCACCGCCCCGTTCTCCAGGACCCGGATCCCGGCATTTTGTCCTCCGGCGCCGAACAGGACGGTCAGGACGGTGAAAAACAGGAGCGACGACATCAGGACGATATCGGCGGCCCGCAAGCCCAAGCCCAAAAACGGAAACTGGATGCCGAGCGGGGCGAGCGCGGCTTCGTCCATGGTTGTTTTAGATTTTATTGACGGGACCTGAGGAAAGCAAGCACGGTTGAAAGCGGGATCGTCCGCGGCCTATAATTGGGCCTCGAAATCAAATAAAAGGGCCGCCGCCGGGAGATGGGGCCTTTATGCGGTCCGAGCGAGGAGATGGCCTTCAGCGCGAATAACCGTCTTCAAAAAGCCTTCTTCGACGGCACTAGCCGGGTGACGGAAGCTTTCCCCGGCCTGGGAGCCGCCGCCATCGATGTGATCGGCCGTCTGTCGATCGGAAATCCCTGGCTTGCCGCATATGGCCGGCGTCGCAGCCGGCGGACCATCCGCGCCGTCCGGTCCTTCGATCGGTTTCTCGTGATCCCCGACATCCATATCGGGGATGCGGTCATGACCCAGGCGGCGCTGGTCGCCCTGCGGGACTTCTTCCCGCAGGCCCGGATCGATTACCTCGTCAACAAGACGGCCTTTCCCTTGATCGAAGGCCATCCCGATGCCACACGGGTCCTGCCGTTCTTCTCGGACGGCTCGTTCATATCCCGGCCCGATCTCGACGCTTTGCGCGGGCTCGTCCGCCGGGAGCGCTATGACCTCTGCGTGAATTTCGGCCCGTTCGTCAAGAACCGGGATATCGTTCCCGGCGGCGGGCGAATTCTCAACATCATGGATCGATCCCCCGACATGCTCCGAAACGAGAGGGACCCGCACAAGATCAATCATTTCATTTGGCAGTTTTATTGGTTCGTCCGGGAGCTCCTCTCCCTGCGCACTCCGATCCGGCGCCGAACGGACTTCCGGGGCGTGCGCTTGACGATCAAGGCGGCGGCGGTCGACCGGGCCCGGGCCTTTCTGGCTCGGGCCGGCTTGCCGGCCGGGCTCCCTCTCATCCTTTGCAATCCGGACGGTGCCTCCCCGTATACGCGGATTCACCCCCTCGCGTTCCGTGAGCTCTTGCGGAGCCTGGCCGGCCTCGAGGTCCGCGTTCTCATGAACAGCGGACACACAGTCGCCGGGATCGGCGAGCGGCTGCGCGACTCCCTCCCTCCGGGCCTTCGCCCGCGCGTGACGATCATCCCTCCCGACATGCCCGTCGACGCCTACGCGGCGATCATCGACCATTGCGATGCCTTCGTCTCCGGCGACACGGGGCCTCTCCATCTGGCCGCCGCCCGGCGATATTTGTTCGAGGGCGGCGCGCCATTCCGCAACCGCACCGCCGTTTTCTCCTGTTTCGGGGCCACTCCGGCCCGCATGTCGGGCTACGATTCCTTTCAGCCCGGGTTTCTGCCGGCCAACCAGGACGCCCCGTCCTGGAATACGACTGCCGCAAGCCCTTGCCGGAACATCAGCTGTGTGGACAAGCTCTTCAAGACGTGCCGAACGGTCCGATGCTTCGAACGATTCGACGTCGCCGGTCTGGTCGACCGAATCCGATCGTATTTGGCGGCGCGTGGGCCCTCACCCGGGTCTTGACGGATTCTCCCGGCCCCGCTAACGGATTTCCTTCCGAGAGCGTATATACGGCGAGTGGATTCATATTCGACCGACGGGGAGATTCAGGATGAAACGACGGCCTTTTCTCGTGCTTGCGGGCATCCTGGCCGCCGCCCTGGTTTCGGGCTCGCTCGGCGGGAATGCGAGCCTTTCCGCGCCGGCGGGATCATTTTACGCTCCCGCGAACCCGCCCTCCAGTCGGTATGTTATCGACGCGCGCGTCGATGTCGCCGCCGGCGCCGTGGAGGGGCGCGAAACCATCCGCCTCAAGAATACCGGGTGCGCATCCCTTGGGGTCGTCGCCTTCGATTGGGCGGTTGGCCCCCAGTCGACGCTCGAAGTCTCGGCCGGCGGCAGCCGGATCTTCCCTTCGGACGGATTATCCGAGTCTCCTCATGCGAGCCCGGTCATCGTTTCGCTTCCCCGGCCGCTGACCCCCGGCGCGGCGGTCGAGCTGGCCGTCTCCTTCAGTCGGCGGCCGGAGACCTCGAAGCCGCAGACCGAGTATACGGGCAGTGACTGGTATCCGCGGCTGTGGTGGGACGGGCTTGCGGGCCACGACGCCTATTCGGTGAAGATCGATGCACCCTCCGGAACCGCGGTGGCGGCCAGCGGGCGCCTCGATCCCAAGACCGGCCGCTACGAGGCCTCGGCCGCCCGGACGTTCGGGCTTTTCCTGGCGCCCGGGCTGAAGTCCGCGTCCCGCGAGGTGGACGGCATCCTGATTACCGCGTTTTTTACCGACAAGGGAGCCAAGGCCGCCGCCATCTGCCTGGAGACGGCGGCCGACGCGATCCATTTCTATAAAGAATGGCTGGGTTTCTATCCTTTTCCGGTCCTGAACATGATTCCCGGCGGGCCCGGCCGTTGGGGCGGCTACCCGGTCGCGACGGGCCTCGTCGCCATCCACGGCTTGGAAACGTACGTCGACGGCGAATCGCCCCGCCATTGGCAGCATATCACTTCGCACGAGATCGGGCACGAGTACTGGGGCGAGTGGATCCTGGACGCCGACACCCCTTCCTGGGTCTGGATCGCCATGGGCATCTTCGCCGATACCGAGTTCATGACCGTTCGCGGCTTCGATCCGGACCGGGCGGCCCAGTGGATCGGCAATTACGTCGACGCCATCCCGATGTACTACGACACGTTGCTGGATGCTCCGCCCGATCGAGAAGACGTCGTCCGTTTCGACTACAACAATACAGTCGTCCACAGCAAGGGGCCGGCCATGGTCTTTGCCCTTGAGGATGTCCTGGGGCGCGAGATCTTCCTGCGTGTTTACAAGCGGGTCCTGCGCGAATTTGGAGGCAAGCGCTTCGGCTGGCGCGACCTTCGGACGGTGGCCGAGGCGGAGAGCGGACGAAGCTTGGCTTGGTTCTTCGACGCCTGGGTGAGATCCAACCAATACCTCTGCTACGGCGTGGAAAAGGACGAGAGCCGGGCCGACGGGCGCGGCGGCTTCACGACCGATGTTCGCATCAAGCGCCTGGGGACGATGACCATGCCGATATCGGCCCGGGCCGCCTTCGAGGACGGTACGACCCAGACCGTGCGGGCCGACCGGATGCAGACCGTAACCGCGCTCACCCTGCATAGCCGGGCTCCTTTGCGCGATGTCGTCCTCGACCCTCAAAAGCGGCTGGCCCGGGTCGACGCGCCCGTCCCGCCCATCTCCAAGGCCGCGGCCGCGGCTTTGGCTTTCGGATGGGATGCGGACTCCGCCGCGGATGTCTACGCGGTCGTGAAAAGCGAGCCGATCCCGAACGCGGCGATCTGGCACCAGCTCGGGCTGGATCTCTATGGGAGCGGGCGCCTGGACGAGGCGGCCGCCTGTTTCGCCAAGGCCGACCGTCCGGAGGCTGAGCCGGTCTGGAGATTCGGAGCCCGGGCCTGGCTGGGCATTCTGAAGGACCTCCAGGGACGACGCGCGGAGGCCCTCGCTTTCTACAAGGCCGCCCTGGCCGTCGACCCCGGCCGGCCGCTTCGGCATGACCAGTTCAATCTGACCATGGATAAGTCCTGGCTGGAGGAGAGGCTGAAGACGCCGTATTCCCGGGACAGCGGGATCCGCTTGCCCGAGCAGCTGACGGCCGCCCAGCTCGTCGAGATCGTCGACGGCTTGAATTGGGAGAAAGAGGGCGAGACGCCTCGGCTCGTTTTCCGCAAGACGCCCGGCTTGAAGATCGAGGCTTCGGACTTCTGGTTCAAGCTGGGAGTGCTGCTCTATGACAGCCGTGCCGATCGTGAGAGCCTGGAGGCTTTTCGGAAAACGGCCGAGCTGGAAAAGACAGGGGTA
Source organism: Candidatus Aminicenantes bacterium (assembly GCA_026393855.1). NCBI lineage: Bacteria > Candidatus Aminicenantota > Candidatus Aminicenantota bacterium. The sequence continues at coordinate 20,876 of JAPKZJ010000008.1, read as the reverse complement.
ACGGCCTTCGCTGCGCGCGCCTGGATCGGCCATATGAACGATCTGCTCGGGGACCGTCCGGCGGCTCTGGACGCCTACCGGGAGGCGTTGAAGATCGATCCCGGCACGGCCATGAGGCACAGCCAGTGGGGGATGACGATCGATCGGGCCTGGGTCGAGGCACGCCTGGCTTTCCCGTTCTCGCGGAAGTGATCAGGAGCCGGCTGCCGGTTCCGCATCCGCCTTTCGTTCGGTGCGGCTTCCGCCGCTAGGCGGATGCCTGTTTCCATTCCAAAGAGAGCTTCCGGCGGGACGCGGCGCAGTCGCGGAGATAGAGGTTGATCAGTGTTTGATAGGGAACGCCGATCTCTGCGGCCAGCTCTTTGAAGTATCTTATGGATTCCTCATCGAGGCGGATCGTCACCGGTATCTTGAGCATTCCGGCATACGGGTTCTTGGCGGCTTTCGAAAAATCGTATTGTTTTCTCATGTTCGGCACCTGTCCCAGTACTGTTTTTGCTCCGGGCGCGTGGCTTTGCGGGCGGAGATGATTCTGATTATGGCTTCGCCTGCCCGGTAACAATGGCAGACAACGAGTATTCTGGGCTTGAGGCTCATGCCCAGCAGAACGAATCGATCTTCGTCGGTTGAATGATCGGGATCGTGGGTCAACAAGGCGTTCTCATCTAAAAAGACGGTCCGGGCCTCCTCGAACGAGACGCCGTGTTTTCTCCGATTGGCCGTCTCTTTCTTGGGATCCCAAATAAAGGTCAGATTAGACATATTTACATTGTAAATATGTTGTCAGAGAGAGTCAAGGATGTTTCATGGCTCGGCGGATGAGGGACAAGAAAAAGCCCGCCGGGCTTACGAGCCCGGCGGGCGGGCGATACGCGGATAGACGGAAACGAATCCGGCCTACTTGACCGCTTCCCCCGTCATCGGGTCGATCAGGGTCACCCGGTGCAGCTTGCCCAATTTGTCCAGCGGGCCGGGCCACTTGTCGCCGCCCTTGTTGCACGGCTCGAAGTCGCCGACGATCATGACGACCGCCTTGTCCGGCTGGATGTACTTCTGGGCGACCTCCTGGACCTTGGCCTTGGTCACGGCCTGGATCTTGGCCCGGAAGGTCTTGTAGTAGTCCATGGGCTTGCCCGTCAGCTCCATGTTGGCGAAGTTCGACATGATCGACTGGGACATCTCGAACTGGCTGGAGAAGCTGTCGATGAAGTAGTTGACGGCCGTATCCATCTCGGCGTCCGTGACGGGCTCCTTCCGGATGCGGTTCATCTCGGCCAGGATCAGCGAAATCGCATACCCGACCGTTGACGACTTGGTCTGGACATAGCCCGAGAACGTGCCGGGGAAGCCCCAGCGGTAGGTGAACCGGCTGCCCTGGTTGTAGGACAAGCCCTCGTCCGAGCGGACCTTCATGGTGATCCGCGAAGTGAACGAGCCGCCGCCCAGGATGAAGTTCATCACCTGGACCGCGAAGTAGTCGGGGTTGGTGTCCTCGAGGCCTAAGTGGCCGATGTTGATGTAACCCTGGTTGATCGGCTTTTGGATGAAGTAAACCCCGGGCTCAGGAGCCGGGAAGGCCTTGCTCAACGTCGGGAACTTGACCGAGCTGTTCTTCCAACCGTCCGCCCGCTTGTCGATCTTGGCCTTGAGGTCGGCCTTGGCGAAGTCGCCGGAGGCAGCCAGGATGACGTTCTTGGGGAAGAAATACTGGGCGTGGACGGCCTTCAGGTCGGCGGCCGTGATCGATTCCAGGCTCTTCTTGGTCGGCTGCCAGGTCAGCGGGCCGTCGCCGTAGAGAACCTTTTCATACTCGCGGCTCAAAACTGAGCCCGGCTGGTCGTTGGCCTGGCGCAGGCCTTCGACCTGGCGGACCTTGGCTAGGGCCAGGGGCGCCTCGCGGAACTCGGGGTTCATCAGGACGTCGAAGAACAGGTCCAGCCCCTCGTCCAGGTCCTTGCTCAGGACGCTGAGGGTCAGGGTGGAGGTTCGGTCGGCGACGTTGAACGACAGCGAGCCGCCCAGGAAGTCGAGCCGCTCTTCGATGGCCGTGCCTTCGCGGGTCTTGGTGCCGCCCCTGATCAGGGTCTGGCTCATGATCGTCTCCAGGCCCTGCTTGTCCTTGGGCAGGTACAGGCCGCCGAAGTGGATGAGGGCTGAAACCGTGACGATCGGCAGGCCTCGGTCTTCCTTGACATAGCCGCGCAGGCCGTTGGCGAAGGCCATCTTGAAGGCCAGCGGGTCGGGGGGATTGAAGGTCAGCGGGGGATACTTGAGGTTGGATGGCTTTTGGGCCTGGCCCAGACCGAAGCCGGCCAGGACGAGTCCGAGGAGGACGAAGGCGGTCAGTGTTCTCTTCATGGTCATCCTCCTTACCGCTTCCGCCGATAAATGGCAGTTAGGCTGTTGTCCTTGACGAAGTACTTGGCGGCGACTCGCTTGATGTCCTCGTTGGTGACCTTCTTGAGGGCTTCGAGATCGGTCAGGATCGTGCGCCAGCCGCGGCGAAGCTCGGCCCGACCGACGCTGCCGGCCAGGCCGGAGGTGCTCTGCAGAGAGCGAATGAAGTTGGCCTCGGAGCGGTTCTTGGTCTTTTGGATCTCGTCGGCGGTGACGCCGTCCTTCTTGATCCGCTCGATCTCGGCCCAGATCTCCTTCTCCAAGTCTTCGGGTTGGACGTTTTTATCCAGCCGGGGCGAGGCGCTGAACTGGAAGGCGCCGACATAGAGCTGGGCCCGGCCGGAGGCCGAGGCGTTGACGGCCATCTGCTTCTCCTGGACCAGGAGCTTGGCCAGCCGGCCCATGCTGCCGCCGCCTCCGCCGCCGCGCATGCCGCCGCCTCCGCCGCCGGAGCCGAGGATGCTGCCCAGCACTTGGAGCGGGGCCGCGTCGGGGTGCCCGGCCGGGACGGAGTGGAACATCATCTGCAGGCTGGTCGGGGCCGGTCCCTCGCCATACATCCGCTTTTCGCTGTACTGGGGCGGCTCGGCCGTCCGGATGGGTTCCACGTCGGGGCCCTTGGGGATGCGGCCGAAATACTTCTCGGCCATCGGGATGAGGGTCTGGGGGTCGAAATCGCCGACGTAAATGGCGACGGCGTTGTTGGGCACGTAGTACTTGTTGTGGAATTCGGCCAGGTCGGCCTTGGTCATCTTCTTCAGGTCGTCCATCCAGCCGACGACGTCCCAGTGGTAGGGCGAGGCGGCGTAGAAGGCGGCGTTGACCTGTTCGCCGAAGAAGTAGCCGGGGCCGTTCTCGGACAGCCGCCGCTCTTCCATGATGACGTCCTTCTCGGAGTAGAACTCGCGCCAGACGGCGTTCATCATCCGGTCGGACTCCATCAACATCTGGAGCTCGATCTTGTTGGAGGGCAGGGTCACGTAGTAGCCGGTGTTCTCGTTGCCGGTCGAGGCGTTCAGGCCCGTGCCGCCGTTCTTCATGTAGTACGTCCACAAGTCGTCCTTGATGATGTACTGCTTTTCGTCGGTGATGAGCTTGTCGGCCTGCTTTTGGAGCTGGGCGATCTTGGCCGGGTCGCCGCCGTCGGTCCGCCAGTACTTCTCCCGGTAGATCTGATCCATGACGGCGTCGATCTGCCGGTCGATGGCGGCGTCCTTCTCGACATCGTTGACGCCCATCAGCTTGGTGCCTTTGAACATCATGTGCTCGTGGACGTGGGCGATGCCGGTGATGCCGGGCTTCTCGTTGATCGACCCGACATTGAAATAGATGTGGCAGACGACGCGGGGCACGCCGGGCTTGGGGATCATCAGGATCTTCATCCCGTTGCTCAGCACGTGCTCCTTGACGTCCAGGGTGATCTCGCCGGCCACCACGACGGCGGCCAGGAACATCACCGCGAGAGCGAGAGCCAGAGTGCGCTTCATGCGGTTGAACCTCCTCTGAAATTTGACCAAAATTCTCCATTATTTTGACGCGGTCGGCAGGAAATTCTTCCCAATTTTTGTCCCGCAAGATGTATCGTGGTTATTGCCGGCCGGCTTGACTTCGCCCTTGACTCACCCTATCCTCTGGGAGGAATCAAGCCCTTTGGCGCCGCGCCCTTTGGGGAACGGCCTGACAAGAGGTTGCCGATGAAAAAAAGACTCCTGTCCGCGATTTTGCCGCCCCTCATCGTCCTTAGCGCATCCCTGCCGGCTTTGGCCCAAGGGGGAGGCGAGGTCCTGACCAAGTTGGGCCTCAATCAGGCCGCGGCCCGGGAGGAGATCATCGGCGCTCTGACCTCGGGAACCGCCTTCAATGAAGCCGCGTTCAAAGCCTTCAAGGCGTTGGCGCCGGCGGCCCGGGCCTCCCTGGTTAAGGCCGGCCTGGCCTGGATCAAGGCCTACACGGCCACGGCCGAGTTCAAGACCGACTACGCCAAATACCGGGAAGAGCAAAAGCCGTCCCCGCCCGACGCCGTCCCGTCGGTCGACGAATTCCTCAAGAAGCAGCGCCTGGAAATGGAAAAACAGATCGCCGATATGCGCAAAGCCGCGGCCGGCATGGATGCCGCGACGCGCAAGGGCATGGAAGACGGCATCAAGCAGATGATGGCCCAGATCGAGGCCATGGAAAAGGACCCGGCCCAGAGGGCTCAATTGAAGGAGATGCTCGACGTTCAGCGGGCCCAGACCAAGGTGGACCAGGAGACGGCGTTGGCCGAATGGAACAAGCGCACGCCCGCCGATCCCAAGACCCTGATCGCGGATCGCATCCGCGAGTTCCTGGAGACGAGCGCCGACGTCGATTTCTCCGCCCCGCTGGTCAAAAAAGGCTCGCTGATGCGCTTTGCCAACGAAGCTTACGAATCCAAGCCGAATCAATGGAAGCTCTGCTTCCGGGCCGGCAAAGAGGCCGTTGAAGCGGCCCGCGCCTTCGCCGAAGCCTGGCTGGCCGAGCTGACGAAGTAGCGCCCGATCCGAGCCCCTCAGGCCATCGGCGGACTGCCTGAAGACGAATTCCCAGGAGAAGCCCAATGTCCGACAAAAAAGCTCTGGTCATCGGCGGCGGCATCGCCGGGCTGTGCACCGGCGTCTATTTGCGCCGGAGCGGATTCGACATCGAAATCCTGGAAAAACATTCCATCGCCGGAGGCCTGGCCACTTAAGGCGATCAGGGTCGAAAACGGCCGGGCCGCGGTTGGGGGGCAGAAGGAAGGGTGAGCGCGGAGACAAATTTTCACCCTTTCGTTCACCCTTGGGGGTGATTGCCGCCTCCTGGTGGACATGCCATTCTAGGCCCGCCGAAGGAAGTAAAGGCCCCTATGAGGAAGACGCGATCATGAAAAAATGGCCCGCGAACGAAGCCTATCCCCTGACCGCGGGGGGATTGACACGAAAAACGAGCGGACTTATATTTCGCCCGCATTTTGGAAGTTGCCGAAACCAGAATATATCCGGCGGAGAGGCTTCCGGGGGCATCTGTCCTTGCGCCGCGAAGCCAAAAGAGAGAGGCCATGAGTGAAGACAGGACCGTCTCTTCTCAAGAGGAATCCGGCCGATCCGAGGCTTTCCCCGAGCCTGAGGGCGTCCCCGAGGTTTTCCGCGACGGCGAACCCGCGGCCTCCCCCGAGCCGCCCGCCGCTCCTTCGGAGGAGAAATCCCCGGCCTTCGGCCCGCTCCCGTTCCTGCCCCCCGTTCCCGCTCTCGCCCAGCCCGGCGGTGCCTTCGAGGCGCCTCCGGTCGTCCTTCCTTCCGACGGCGAAGCGAACGATGTCTTTGAAAACATCGGACCGTTGCAGACGCCCGCCCGGCCCGAGCGGCCGGCCGACCTCCGCGGGCGGAGCGTCCTCGAAGGTCCGGTCGGCTTGGATATCGGGACGGCCCACATCGTCGTCGCCGTCAGCCGGGATAAGCAGGTCATGGCGTCCATTCAGAGAAATGCCTTCTACGCCATCCCGGCGACGCCCCTGACTCGGGACGCCTTCCAGAGGGACAAGATTCTGTATTTCGAGAAGGACTCCAAGGTCTACGTTCTCGGTCATTCGGCCGAGGACTTCGCCGGCATCTGCCGCGACGTCAGTCGGAGGCCGATCGAGAACGGCATGCTCAATGCCCGGGAGGACGACAGCGAGACGATCCTCAAGGCCATCATCAGCCGGATGGTCCGCCAGCCCAAAAAGAAGGGGGAGATCATCTGCTTCAGCGTTCCCGGCGAGGCCCTCGACCGGCCCGACTCCTCCCTGGCCTATCACGAGACCATCATCAAGGAGCACCTGGCGAGTCTGGGATACCGGCCTATGGCCGTGAACGAAGGCATGGCCGTGGTCTTGTCCGAGCTGGCTGGGAATAATTTTACCGGGCTCGGCATCAGCCTGGGGGCCGGCTTGTGCAACGTCTGTTTCTCTTATATGACGGTCCCGGTCGTCTCCTTCAGCGTGGTGAAGGGGGGCGACTTCATCGACACCATGGTCGCCCGATCGACCGGCGAGCCGATTTACGAGGTTCGCCGAATCAAGGAGCGGGAGCTCGACCTGGCCGCGCCTCCCCGGAACAAGATCGAAAGCGGCCTCCACGTCTATTACGACGACGTTTTCCTGAGCCTGATCCAAGGGCTCCAGCGGGTCTTGGGCTCCTCGGACAACATTCCCCGGCTGCCCAAGCCCGTGCCGATCGTCCTGGCCGGCGGCACTATCATGCCGCCCGGGGGACTGGCTCGCTTCCAGAAACACATGAAATCGGCCCGCCTGCCGTTCCGCGTTTCCGAGATCACTCAGGCCGCGCAGCCCCTCTTTGCCACCGTCAAGGGAGCCCTGATGACCGCCCGCCTCAACGGTTGATCGCGCATGCGCCGCCGCGTCGTCATTTTTTCGCCCCATCCGACGCGTGGCCCGATCCTGCTTCGGACCCTGGCCTCCGACCGCGTCGACGCCGTCCTGCATGACATGCTCTTCGAAGCGGAAGCCGCGATCGCCGCCCGCCCTCCCGACCTCGTCCTGATCGATGCCATGGCCTTTGCGCCCGAAATTTGGCGGCGATTCCAGCGGCTCTTGCGAACTTTGGAGCGGACCAAGATCCTGGTCCTTCTGAGCGCGCCGAACCCGGCCGTGGAGAGCCTATCCGCCGACCCTTCCGGCGCGATCGTCCTCGATCGGATCGATCCGGCCCTCATCCGGTCCCGCGTCGGCGCCGCTCTCCGGGAAGCCCGGATGCGGAATGCCCCCTGCTTCCTGGAGAGGGCCTGGCGTCGGCTGGCGGCGGCCTTGCCCCAGGTCGGGCGCAAGGCCGCGGCTGGGGTCGGAATCCTGGCCGTCCTGACTCTGGGGACGGCGGGGGGGTACGTTCTCTGGTGCGTCTCCACGCTCCCGTCCATCGATTGGATTCGAGAATACTCGGCCTTTGAATCGTCCCGGATGTACGCCGCGGATCGCTCCCTGCTGACCGAGTTTTTCGTCGAGCGGCGGACCGTCGTGCCGATCGAGAAAATTCCCGCCCAGGTCAGGCAAGCCTTCGTCGCCATCGAGGACATCCGCTTTTATTCCCACCGGGGCCTTGATTTCCGCCGCGTCGTCGGCGCAATCCTGGCCAACATCCGGCGGGGCGAGATCGTCCAGGGCGGCAGCACGATCACGCAGCAGCTGGTCAAGATGCTCCTGCTCAGGCCGGACCGGACGCTGACCCGCAAGATCAAGGAGATCGCCCTGGCCTGGCGCGTCGAAAAGCGGTTCAGCAAAGACGAGATTCTGGCCTTGTATCTCAATAAGGCCTATTTCGGGTCCCGGGCCTATGGCATCGAGGCCGCGGCCCAGGCCTACTTCGGCAAGACGACCGCCGCTCTCTCGATCGCGGATGCGGCCCTTCTGGCCGCCTTGCCCAAGGCCCCCTCCTATTACGGCGCCATGGTCCATCGCGACCAGCTTCGCGAGAGGCGGAACCTCATCTTGGACCGGATGCTCCTGCATGGGTTCATCACCCGGGCCCAGTTCGAGGAGGCGGCGGCCACCGACGTCCCGCGGACTCTGCAGGCGACGGACACCCAAGGCTCTTACTTCATCGATTATTGCCGAAGCGTTTTGGAGGCCCGGTATCGCGACCAGGTTTACACGTCGGGATTCCGGATTTTCACCACTCTGGACAAGAAGGCCCAGGATTTGGCCGAGAAGGCCGTGGCCGCCGGGCTGGATAGGCTCGCGGCCCGCTCCGCGGGCAGCGCTCAAGCCGCGCTGCTGGCGGTTGAGATCGACACGGGCCGAATCTTGGCCATGGTCGGAGGAAGAGATTTCCGGGAATCCCAGTTCAATCGGGCCACCCAGGCCCGCCGGCAGACCGGCTCCACCTTCAAGCCCTTCGTTTATGTGGCCGCGCTGCGCCAGGGTTTGAAGCCGTCCGACCCGATCATCGCTCCGATCGTCGATCCTCCGTCCGGGGAACCGGGCCGCGTGGCCGGGTCCCAGGAGCCGTCGGTTTCGCTGGAGGCGGCTTTGGCCTATTCCTTGAACGGTCCCACGATGGCCCTCTCCCGCCGCATCGGGTTGAGCAAGATTATCCGGACGGCCCACGAGCTGGGCGTCCGGAGCGTCATCCAACCCTTCCCCTCGACCGCCTTGGGCGCCTCCGAAGCGACCCTCATGGAGATGGTTATGGCCTACGCCGCGATGGCCAAGGGATACCGGGTGGAGCCCGTCTGCGTCGACCGGATCGTCGATCCCAAGAACACCTCCGTTTGGGAGCCCGAGCGCCGGAGGGACCGGGTCCTCGAGGACGGCGTCGTCGCCGGCATCCGGTCCATGCTCCGGTCGACGGTCCTGATCGGTACGGCTCGCGCCGCGAGCGGGCTGGACCGTCCGGTCTACGGCAAGACGGGGACGACCAACGACGTCGCCGACGCCTGGTTTATCGGGTTCGACGACCGCTTCGCCGTCGGCGTCTGGGTCGGCCGCGACGAGAGAGGGCCGCTCGGGCTGCAGGAGTCGGGGAGCACGGCGGCCCTGCCGATCTGGGTTGATTTCATGCGCGCCCTGGGCGGCTTTTCGGCCCCGGCTCCGCCGGCCGGCGGCGAGGGCCGCTGAGCCTTTCCCCCCGCTGCCAAGCCGAATCTGTCCTGTCGAGCCGAGGGCGGACCGATTCGGCCGGCCGCCTTGCGGTCAGCCGAAGCGGCCGGTGATGTAGTCTTCCGTCCGCTTGTCGCGCGGACGGGTGAAGATGTCGTTGGTCGTACCGAATTCGACCAGCTCGCCCAGGAGCATGAAGCCCGTCTCGTCCGAGACCCGGGCCGCCTGCTGCATGTTGTGGGTGACGATGACGATAGTGAAATCGGATTTCAGCCGATGCATCAGCTCTTCGACCTTCAAGGTGGACATCGGGTCGAGGGTCGAGCAGGGCTCGTCCATCAGCAGGACCTCGGACTGGACAGCCACCAGGCGGGCAATGCACAGCCGCTGCTTCTGCTCCAGGGACAGATCCAAGGCGCTCTTCTTCAGCCGGTCCTTGAGATCGGCCCACAGGCCGACGGCGGCCAGGCTATGCTCCACGATCCCTTCCAAGGCGCTGCCGCGAGCCAGGTTGTGAACCCGGGGACCGAAGGCGATGTTTTCGTAGACGCTGATCGGGAAGGGATTGGGCCGCTGGAAAACCATCCCGATCTTCTTGCGCAGAGCCGTCATCCCGGTCCCCGGGGCGTAAATATCTTTGCCGTCGACGAGGACCCGGCCTTCGACGCGGACCTCGTCGACGAGGTCGTTCATCCTATTGAGACAGCGCAGCAGGGTTGATTTTCCGCAGCCCGAGGAGCCGATAAGGGCCGTGATGGCTTTCTCGCGGATCGAGGCGGAAACGTCGATCAGGGCTTGGAAATCCCCGTACCAGAGGTTGAGACCCTCGATCCGGATCTTGGGGGCGATCATCCGAACCGCCCCACGATGTAATCCTCCGTCCGCTTGTCGCGGGGGGCGGTGAAAACGCGGTCGGTCGGCCCGATCTCGACCATCTCGCCCATCAGGAAGAAGGCCGTCCGGGTCCCGACCCGGGCCGCCTGCTTGGTATTGTTGGTGACCAGGACGATGGTGCGATTCTTCCGCAGCTCCAGCATCGACTCCTCGACCTTGGCCGTGGAGATGGGGTCCAGCCCCGAGCAGGGCTCGTCGAACAGGATGACCTCGGGGTTGAGGGCTAGGGATCGGGCGATGCAGAGGCGCTGCTGCTGGCCGCCCGATAGCTTCTGCCCCGGCATCCCGAGGCGGTCCTTGACCTCGTCCCAGAGGAAGGCGGCCCGCAGGCTGGCCTCGACCAAGCCATCCAACACCGCCTGCTCCCGTACTCCGGCCATGCGCGGCCCGTAGGTGACATTGTCCCGGATGGAGAGGGGCAGGGGCAGGGGCAAAGCGAAGATCATACCCACCCGCTGGCGGAGGGCCTCGGCCGAGAGGTCGCGGAAGATGTCCTTCCCGTCCAGGCGGATGAGGCCTTCGGTCTTGGCCGCCGCGTCGAGATCGGTCATCCGGTTAAGCGAGCGGAGAAATGAAGTCTTGCCCGAGTTGGACGGGCCGATGATGCTCAAGATCTCGTGCTCGCGGACGTCGAGCGTCAGCCGGTTTAGGGCCCGGACCTGGCCGTACCGGACGGTGAAGTCCCGCACTTCGATCTTGACCCGGCCTTCGGCGGCGCTCATTTCTTCTTCCGGTAGCGGGAGCGGATGACGGTGGCGGTGACGTTCATGATCAGCACCAGCCCGATCAGGACGAAGGCCGTGCCGTAGCGGTACTTCTCCGGGATGCCGGGGATCTGGGTGGTGATGACGTAGAGATGGTAGGGCAGGGCCATGGCCTGGTCGGAGAGCGACGTGGGCAGGTTGGGCAGGTAGAAGGCCGCCACCGTGAACAGGATCGGCGCGGTCTCGCCGGCCACCCGGCCGATGCTCAAGATGGCCCCGGTCAGGATGCCGGGCAGGGCGTGGGGCAGGACGGAATGGCGAACGGTCTGCCAGTGCGAAGCCCCCAGCGAGAAGCTGACTTCGCGGTAGGATTTGGGTACCGCCCGCAAGGCCTCCCGGGTCGTAGTGATGATGACGGGCAGGGTCATGATGCCCAAGGTCAGGGCGCCGGCGATGATCGAGACCCCGAAGCGCAGGAAGACTACGAAGAGACTCAGTCCGAACAGCCCGAAGACCACCGACGAGACGCCGGCCAGGTTGATGATGGCCAGGTTGATGGTCCGGGTCAGCCAATTGTCCTTGGCGTATTCGCTCAGGTAAATGGCGGCCATGACCCCGATCGGCAGGGCGAAGGCGATCGAGACGAGAACCAGGGTGGCCGTGCCGACGATGGCCGGGAGAATCCCCCCCGCCCGCATCCCGTCGCGGGGCATGGTGAAAAGAAACGACCAGGACAGGGCGCTCCAGCCTTTGGCCACGATCAGACCGACGAGGCCGAGGACCGGGACGACGACGATCAGGGTGGCCAGGAGCAGGACGCCGAACCCGAGCCGCTGCCGGAGGCTTTCGTCGCGCCGCGTCATCGTTTCCTCCCCCGGTTGAGGAGCAGATCGGCGGTCAGGTTGATGGCGAAGGAGATCAGGAACAGCACCACCCCGACGGCGAAGAGGGCCGAGTAATGCGGGCTGCCCTTGGCCGCCTCGCCCATCTCCGCCGCGATCGTGGCGGTCAGAGTGCGGACGGGCTCGAACAGGCTGTGGGGGATGACGGCGGCGTTGCCGGTGACCATCATCACGGCCATGGTTTCGCCAAAGACGCGCCCGATGCCGAGCATGGCCGCGGCGATGATCCCGGGCCAGGCGCCGTGGATGATCACCCGCCGCAGCGTCTGCCAATGGGTGGCGCCCAGGGCCAGAGCGCCCTCTTTGTACTCGCGCGGCACGGCGTTGATGGCGTCTTCGGAGATGGTGATGATCGTCGGCAGGGCCATGAAGGCCAGCATCAAGGAGCCGGCGAAGGCGGTCAGCCCCGTCGGCAAATGCAGGAAGTGCTTCAAAAACGGGACCAGGACGGTGATGCCCACGAAGCCGAGGACGACGGAGGGGATGGCGGCCAGGATCTCGATGCAGGACTTCAGCGCGCTCCGCAGGCGCTTGGGGGCGACCTCGGCGATGTAGAAGGCCGCCCCGATGCCCAGCGGCACGGCGATGACCACGGCCCCGGCCGTGACCAGAAGCGAGCCGAGGATGAGCGGCAGGACGCCGAGTCGGGGCGGGCTGGAAATCGGGTACCAGAACCGCCCGCCGAGGAAGCTCAGCAAGCCGGTCGATTTTAGGATCGAGACGCCCTCCCTCAAGAGGAAGACGAAGATCAGGGCGACGAACAAGATCGAGGCCAGGCCGCTCAGGAGAATGAGCTTCTCGATCGCGAATTCCTTGGCCCGGCGCAGACTTCTCATTTGACGGGCACGAAATCCGTGTCGCGGACGATCTGCTGGCCGGCCGGCGAATGGACGTAGTCCAGGAAATCCTTGACCGGCCCCGCCGGCTCGCCCCGGGAGAAGAGGTACAACGGCCGCGAGATCGGGTAGGAGTTGGCCCGCACCGTTTCGATGTTGGGCAGGACCGCCGGCGAGGCGGCGTCCTTGGCCACGGGCACGACCTTTTGGCGCGGGCTGATGTACCCCAGGCCGTAGTAGCCGACGGCGTTCTCGTTGTTGGCGGTCTCTTCGGCGATGGCGTAGGAGGACGGCATCATCAGAGCCCGCGGCGAAAACTCCTCGGGTCCCTTGCTCTTGCCCCGCCGCAGGACATGCTCCTTGAAGAAGATGTGGGTGCCGGAGTTGACCTCGCGCGACAGCAGGACGACCGGCCAGTCCGGGCCGCCCAGCATCCGCCAGCGGCCGATATCGCCCAGAAAAAGCTCCCGCAGCTCCTCCATGGTCAGCCGGCGGATGGGGTTGGAGGGATGGACGACGACGACGATGCCGTCCAGGGCCACGATATCCTCGTGGATGACGAAGCCTTTTTCCTGGGCCTGCTGGAGCTCCTTGGCCTCCAGGCCGCGGGAGGATTCGGCGATGTCGCAGGTGCCGTTGATGAGGGCGGCGATGCCTGTCCCCGATCCGCCGCCTGTCACGGACATGTTCAGGCCCGGGTGGAGCTTGGCGTAGGCCTCGGCCCAGGCTTGCCCCAGGTTGACCATCGTGTCCGAGCCCTTGATTTGGAGGGCCCGGGTCTTTTGATCCGCGCGATCCGATGTCGCGGCCCGGCAGGTCATCGTCGCTGCCAGACAAACGACGGCGGCCAAGGCCAGGCAGGCTTCGTGCCGGAAGAAGGATTTCGGGTTCATGGACGGCTCGACCCCATCATAAAAACGGCTCCGCGGACTGTCAAGACAAAACGCTCCGATTCATCGAATCTTCCCGGCTTCTTCACCGAATCTTCATATTGCGGGCCTACTCTGGCTCCGCGGGCCTGCCTCCGGGCCCGGGAGAATGACAACGGCCCCGGACTGTGCTAGAAAAGAGGGTAGGAGAGGACCATGGAACGCTTGTTCGACGAAGAGCTCAAGAATCTCAAAGAGATGCTCCTGCGCATGGCCGGTCTGGTCGAGGAAGCGATCGAGCTGGCCATCGAGGCCCTCAAGGATCAGAAGGAGGAGCCGGCCCGACAGGTTCTCTGCCACGAGACCGAAATCAACGGGCTGGACGTCGAGGTCGATGAGACCTGCCTGCGGCTGATGGCCCTGCGCCAGCCCATGGCCGGCGACCTGCGCTTCATCACCTCGGCCATGAAGATCACCAGCGAGCTCGAGCGCATGGGCGACCTGGCCGTCAACGTGGCCGAACAGGCCCTCATCCTGGTCAAGCTGCCTCCGCTCAAGCCGCTCATCGACATCCCCCGCATGGCCCGCATGGCCCAGGCCATGGTCCGCGACTCCATCAACGCCTTCATCAACCGCGACGAAGCCCTGGCTCGGAGCGTCTGCGAGCGCGACGACGGAGTCGACAACCTCGACGACCAGATCTTTCGCGAACTGCTGACCTATATGATGGAAGACCCGGCTTCGATCAAGCGGGCCGTGGCCCTGATCCTGGTCAGCCGCAACATCGAGCGCATGGCCGACCACGCCACCAACATCGGCGAGGACGTTATCTACTTGGTCAAGGGCAAGACGATCAAGCACCACGTGGACAAAAAACGCGACGCCGGCTGCGCCGGCGAGCCGGCCTGAAGGGCGAAAAAAAAGCTTGCATCGGCTTCCCGATCGGCTATAATGAGCCCAAGTTTTCTTGTGCCGGCTGGAGAAAACTTCATCCGATTATGAACATCATTTTTCCCTTTTCTGCTGTTAACAACAGCCGGCCTTCTCCCCTCTGAAAAAAGCCAGCGATGCCTCCGACCGGGCCGATCCTGTTCTTTCGTCCCGGCGGCCTGGGCGACCTTCTGGCGGCATGCCCCTCGATCCGCCTCGTGAGAGGCGCGTTCCCCGCCCGATCGGCTATGCTGGCCGCGTCGGGAGCGCCGGGGCGGCTGGCCGTGCGCGCCGGCTTGGCGGACGAGCTTCTGTCGGTCGACGACCCGAACCTGGCGGGGCTATTCTCGGCCGTCGGTGGGCCGGCCCTTCCGGCCGGGCGTTCCGGCGGCGTTCCGGATTCGCTCTGGGCCTTTTTCCTCAAGGAGCCGCCGCCGGAATTCCGGATGGCCGCGGCCCGTCTCTTCGGGCCGGAGGCCCGGATCATCGTCTACGAGCCGTCCTCCGGCCTCCCGATCGGCCGTTTCTTCTTCGAGCGCGCGGCCGCAACCTTCGGCGGCGTGGGCGGCGATGCTGCCTTTGACAGCCTGGCCAGGTTGGCGGATCTCGGGCCTCCGCCGTTTCCCCTGCCGGCCGCTCCGTTCGCCGTCATCCACCCGGGCAGCGGAAGCGCCCGCAAGAACTGGCCGCTCGAAAGATTTCTGGCCGCGGCGGCGCACCTCGGCGGCCGCGGCGTGGGCGGGTTTCTCGTCACCGGTCCCGCGGAAGCCGAAGGCTCGGCCGGCCAAGCCTCGCCCCGCCTCCCGACCGACTGGCTCGTGCTCCGCGAGCCGCCGCTCCACGAACTGGCCGGACTGCTGGCCCGCTGCGGCGTCTATCTCGGCAACGACTCGGGCGTGACCCATCTCGCCGCGACGGCGGGGGCTCCGGTGCTGGCTCTCTTTCGCGACGAAAATCTGCCGGCCTGGCAACCCGCCGGCCGGACGACGGTTCTTCACGCCCCGGAGCCGTCCGGGATCTCCTGGGCGGACGTCCGGGCGGCCCTGGCTCGATTTCCGGCCCCGTCCGCGCTACAATACCGGCCGTGAACAAGCCCGATTGGAAGGACGAGATTCGCGCCTGCTTCGACGACCTGCGGATCCTCGAAAGATGCCGGGCCGAGGTGGACGAGCAGTTCGCCTATTTCTCGGACTCCATCGTCGAGCCCGCCTTTGCCGGCGTGGCCGAAGAGATGAAGTCCCACCGCGTCCGTTGCCGCTTCTGGCGGACAAGAGACAAGGCCCTGCATTTCCAAGCCGATTTTCCCGGGGGGCGCGAATCGCAGTTCGAATACATTCTGTCCGTGCCCCGCAAGGCCGTCGAGCTGACCCTGACGCTGACCGTCCGCGGCCGCCCCTCTCCCGACGGCGAGATTCAGGAAAAATCATTCCCCTTTCTGACCCGGACGCCGGCCGCCGAGATTTTAAAGATGGATAAAGACGACCTGGCTCACGACATTGTGGCCCGGTACAAGCGCTACGTGACGGAGTCGGCGATCGATATATCGGGCCTCCGGGGCTGATTTAGTCGAGGCGAGGGTGGGGCGTTTTTCTGGGATCATCTCCCATCTCCGGGAAATGAACGCGGATGGGGGTATCGGCCAACGGCGAAATCGCGAGGCCGACGCCGCCGGGCCGATACCCCTGGCCGCGTTCCCCGGAGACGGGAGATGAACCTTTTTCTTCCGGTTGGATTGACCCGGCCCCTTTCTGTTACAATCCAAGGCGCAAGCCGTTTCCGGGCGGTCCCGGAGCGAGGGATAGGGAGAATGCCTCGATGACGCGGGACGACCGGTCGGACCAAAGCCGCCGCACCCTGACGATCGGCGCCCGGCTGGCGGAGATCGATAAAGCCCGGGCCTTCCTGCGCGAATTCCTGACCCAGTTCCTTCTGAACGAGGAGGAATTTTTCAAGCTCGAGCTGGCCCTGGTCGAAATCTGCGTCAACATCAGCCGCTACGCCTATTCCGGCAAGGACGGGACGATCGTCGTGACCCTCTGGACGCGGCCCGGCTTTTGCATCGAGATCCGGGATTCGGGCCGGCCGTTCGACCCCCGCCTCGTGCCGCCGCCGGACCTGGACAATCTCGTGGCCTCCGGCCGGCGGGGAGGCCTGGGCGTTTATCTGGCTCGAACCCTGGTCGAGGAGTTCAGCTATCGTCGCGAGGGCGGGGAAAACGTCGTCACCCTCTCCCATTGCCTGACGCTGTCGCCCTCGGTTCGGTAGCGTCCAGTCTCCTGTAGACGCCGGACACTTTTTTTGTCGTTGCGAGCGTTTCGCGCGGCGAGGCTTCGTCGTCCTCGAAGCGACGAGCGCAAGCCTGTCGTCGCGAGGGCAACCTTTCTAGATCCCCACGCCGACGCCTCGTCGTCCTCGTCCCGACCGCGAGCTTCGCGTGTCGTTACGAGGGCCCGCCGCAGCGGGGCTCGGGATGACAAGCATCATTCAGTACAGAACCGCTTCTTCCCCGTTGAGCTTGATCAGCCGATCCACCTCCGCCAGGATGAGATCCCGGCGCTTCAGCAGGGCTTCGATCTCGGCCTCGTCCAGGTATTCGCCGACGGCTGCCCGGACCGATTCCGCCGTCAGCCCCTTGATCTTCTCAACCAGGGCCCGGGGCAGCTCCTTCATCGGTTTGGGCCCCTCGCGGTGCTTTTCGGTGTAGATCAGCGCATCGGTGAACTTCTTGCTCGTCCGGAAAGAGCGGGAGTGGTCGATCAGGTAGATCCGCCAATCGTCCCGGATGAGAATGTTGTTGCCGTGCCGGTCCTCGTTGGCGATCAGATTGTCGAAGGCCCGCTGCAGGTAGGTGGCCCGGTTCCAGGCCAGGACGTAGCGGGGCGGGACGGGGACCTTCTTCTCGTTTTTGGTATTGAGCGACATCTTGTTGGCGACCCAGAGCTGGAGCGAGCCGCGGACTTCGCGGTAGCGGCGCTCGATCGTCACCGGGACCATGTCCAGCCCGATCAGGCGGTCGATCTTATAGGCGGCGATCTCGTAGCGCCAGCGATCCGGCCGGCCCTGCTCGGTCTTGTCGATGTCCTTCCACAGGCCGAAGCTCTGGGTTCCGTCCTTCTCCAGGGTCAGCTTAAAGGGCTTGGTCAGAGCGGCCGATCCCCCGAGCTGCTCGGCCGCCTTGATCTCGGCGTTAGTCAGCAGCTCTTCGGCTGCCTTGTCCCCGGCCGGATCCACGGACTGGAGCGCCGCGGGTCCCGCGCCGAGAACCAGGGCGACGGCCGCCGCCGCGAAAACAACGATGGTCCGCTTCATTTTCCCCCTCCTTGAATCAGTACAAAATCTTGGCTTCGCCGTCGCGACGGATCATAGCGTCAATCTCCGTGAGCAGCTTTCCGGCTCGCTCCATGACCGCTTCCATCTCAGCCTGGGTGAGGGTGGAGGCCGCGGCCGCCCGCACCGCCGCCAAGTCGAGCTTGCGGACGCCGTCCACGAAGGCCCGCGGCAGCCGCCGGAACAGGGCCGGCCGCCGGCCGCCCGCGCCGTCGTCCATCATCTTGATCCCATCGGCCCCGTAGATCAGCCGCTCCCGGTGGGCCTTGTCGGACAGGAAGGCGCGGGAGTGATCGATCAGCAGGGTCCGCCAGTCGTCGGTATAGAGGACGTTCTGCTGGGTTCGGTCATTGTTGGCGATCAAGCAGTCCCAGGCCCGGGTCAGATATTTGGCGTCGTCGATCCGGGCGACCGCCTCCTTGGGGACGGCGATGTTGTCCTCCACGACCTTGAGCAGGCTGTAGCGGTTTTCCGCCCAAAGCGACAGCGCGCCCGGCCGGCCTTGAAAGACCCGTTCCACGGCGGGCGGGATCATGCCCAGCCCGACCCGCTTGTCCAGCTCGTAAGCCGCGATCTCGCCGTGCCAGTGGTCGGGAAATCCGTCGACCTTGGTGTCGATCGACTTCCAGACGCCTTTGGCCTCGACCCCGTCTTTTTCGGAGCGGACGATCTCCGCCGTCCGTAGGAAATCCTCCCAGCGGGCCCGCTGGGCGATCTCGTCCGGCCGGAATTGCGCCCCGAGCGCCGGGACGGCCAGGAGGACCGCCGCCGCCAGACAAGCTCCCCGAATGCGCCGGCTTCGCTTCATGCCTTCCCTCCCTCGGCCGCCGCGCCCTTGCGGTACTCGCGGGCGATCAGGATGGCCAGGGCGATCCAGATGAGAATCGCGGCCAAGTTGACGATGGCCAGCCCCTCGATCTTCATGGCCAGCCAGGTCGTCCCGACGAAGACGGCCAGCGCGGAGAGGGTGTCCCCCGCGCGCTGGAAGAATGTGTCGATGGCCGCCTTGGCCTTGTATTTCTCCTCTCGCGAGGTCCGCAGGAAAAGGGCCGCCTTGGTCGTGTTCATCAAGGAATAATCGGTCCCGTTTTCGGCCGCCTTGATCCATTTGAGGACGATGAGAGAGGCGCCCAGCGCGGTATAGCCGTAGCCCCCCAGGACGAACATCGGCAGGACGAGCAGGGCGCCCCCGATCCCGATCCAGCGGAAAATCCGGGAGACGAGGAAGAGCTGGATGAGGATCGTCAGCAGAGCGGCCAGCGATTGGTAATCGGCGAAGGCTCGCCCGATATAGGCTTCCAGGGACAGCCCGCCGGCCGTCCCGGCCGCGATGGCCCGTTCGGCCGTCTTCGTCTGGAGGGCGCTGAACATGTACTCGCCGTTGGCGTTGATGAAATTGTAGACGCCGATCAGCAAGGCGATATAAAGGAGATAACGCTTGCGGAAGATGAGCTGGAAGCCGCCGCCGGCCTTGAGGGGCCTCTCCGCCTCGCAAGGCTCGCCGCCCGGCTCGCGGCATGCGGCGTCCTGCCGAACCTCGCGGCGATGAATGGCCAGGGCCAAGAAGATGCAGACGCCCAACAGGGCGGCGACCACGAGCATCATGTTGAACGAGCCGAGCGGGGCGAACAGCCGCTTGGCCAGCTTGCCGCCCAGGAAGGCGCCCAGGTTTCCGCCCAGGGCGATGAGCGGGAAGAGGCGCTTGCCCGCGGACTCGCCGTAAAGATCGTTGGCGAAGCACCAGAATTGGGCCACCACCATCAGGTTGAAGATTCCGACCCAGAGGAAAAAGGCGATGCTCATCGCCCCCTTGGACAGTCCGGCCAGATGAAGGGCGTAGAAGAGGACGAGGTTGGAGATGAAAACGAGCGTCACCCAGGTGATCAGGGCGTGGCGCGGGACCCTGGACGCCAAACGACTGAAGCCCTTGATGACGAAGATGATCAGGACGGCCTGTACCGCTCCGAGGTAGCTCTTGGTCCGGGGGTCCTGACCGGTCAGGATCAGCGCCTCTCGGATCGGTTTCAGGATGTAGTAAGCGAAAAGCAGGACGAAGATGTTGAGCCCCAACAGGAAGGCCTTGGCCCCTTCGCCGGGCCGGATGTCCCAGTTCAGCCGCAACAGGCGATAGACCGGATTCTTCACGGCGGCGTCCTTAGTCGGGCCCGGGGGAGTAGAGAACGGCCGCCTCGCCGCGGGATTTGATGAGCTCCATCAGGCCGGCGACGATCTGCCGCTTGCGCCCGCAAAGGGCCTCGATCTCGTCGTCGCTGAGCCACGCCTTGAGACTCTTCTTGGTCGACGTCGGGTCCATCCGCAGCATGCGCTCGTAGAGGCTTCGCGGGCACCTCTCGATCGAACAGTCCTCGGACAAGGTCGGACGGGGCGGGAAGGCCTCGGCGAAATCGACCCGGCAGGCTTTCCAGGTGTCGGGATGGATGTAGGTGTCGTCCTTGTTGCCGCAGCTGTCGCCGGACAGGGCCTCCAACAGGCGCACCGTGTCCAGGCTGTTGCGGAGGGCCTGGGGGTCGGGCGGCCGGCTGCCGGCCCGGGCGAAATCGCGCTCGGAGACGCAGCCTTCGATGAAGAGCTGGAGGGCGCCCGCGACACCCTCGACCGTCCGCTCGACGGTGGGGGGGACGATTTCGAGCTCCAGGACCTTGCTCAACTCGTAGGCGGCCAGCTCGTACCGGTAGTTGTGGGCCTGGGGATGCGGCCGCGCGCGGTAGCCGTACTTGAAAATGGCTCGGGCCCGTACGCCGTCCTTCTCCAAGGCCACGACCCAGGGCAAGGTCCGCCCCCCCTGGGTGTCCTTCTCCACGCTCACGATCGAAGCTTCGCGGAGAAATCGTTCGAGTGATCCGGCCGTCTTCAGGCTCGCCGTTTGGGCGAGTGCGAAACCCGCCATTCCCAAGACCGCCGCCGCGGCCCAGCCCGCCGCTTTCCGCTCCCGTTCAGCCATCGTTTTTCCCCCAGACGCGATATGTCCCGTTCTCGATGATCAGGGCTCCGGTTCGTCCGCCGATGCTGTCCCAGATGCCCGTGTCGATCGTCCAGACTTTGCCGCCGAAGCGGCTCATCCGCTCGGGCTCGAGCGTCCGCGAGCCGCCCGTGGGCGTGTGGGCGATGACCAGGGACTTGGCCTTGATCATGGTCAGGATCGCGTCGAGCTCCCGCTCCATCACGTCCTCGGACTTGAGGGCCAGATCCCGGTACCAGAGAGGCCCCTGGCCGTCGAAGAGGACCCGCGTGGCCCGCGGGACTCCGCCGACAAAAGAGAGCAGCTCACCTTGGACCGTCTCATTGATGCGATCGAACGGCCAGGCCGCGTAGCGGTCGCTCAAGCCGCCGTGGACGAAGACCGTGTCGTTGATCCGGATGATGGTGTCGTGCAGGGCGATCCAGCGGCCGTATTCGCGCCGCAG